>JAYSRS010000447.1:0-11267 GCA_043720935.1 Saprospiraceae bacterium | reverse complement strand
TAACGGATTCGGGATTATGTTCGTTCGTTTTTTCCTATAAACGTGTAAATCCTACGGATTTATGGGGTCAAAAAACTTGTGGGTAATGGACAGGGTTTGTAACCTCGACGACGTTTGCAAAGTAAAAAATAAGCGGTTTGTGGACATTTGGTGTCCGCAAACCGCTTATTTATGTCCAAAACATTGGTGGTTACAAATTAAAGCCTAAACTTTGCGGCCTAATCTAAAATTTTAAAATATGGCAACGCCCAAATCCGTCGCATTTCACACGCTCGGCTGCAAACTCAATTACTCTGAAACGTCGTCTATTCAACGGCTTTTTGAGGATAAAGGCTTTTTTATCAATGAATTTGAAGAAGCCGCCGACGTATATGTCATTAATACGTGTTCCGTTACGGACTTTGCCGACCAAAAATGTCGGCAAACGGTGCGCCGTGCTTTGCGGCAAAATCCCGATGCGTTTGTCGTCGTTGTGGGTTGCTACGCGCAATTGAAACCGCAGGAAATTGCCGATATTGAAGGCGTTGACTTGGTGTTAGGCGCGGCTGAAAAGTTCAAAATTACCGAATATATTGACGTTTTGACCAAAGCCCAAGGCAAAGGCATGGTCTCGGCGGGCGATATTCGAGAAGTCAATACGTTTCACAATGCTTTTTCTTTTGGCGATAGAACGCGCTCATTTTTGAAAATTCAAGACGGTTGCGACTATAAATGTGCGTTTTGTACAATTCCTTTGGCACGGGGTAAAAGTCGGTCAGATACTGTCGAAAATGTAATTGAAAATGCCCATAAAATTGCGGCGTCGGGCGTTCAAGAAATAGTTTTGGCAGGGGTCAATATTGGTGATTTTGGCAACGGAACGGAGGTAATTGAAGGCACGAAGGCCAAAAAAGAAGCGATGTTCATTGATTTGATTCAAGAGTTAGATAAAGTTGAAGGCATCCGCCGAATTCGTATTTCAAGCATTGAACCCAATCTCTTGACGCATGATATTATTGCGTTTGTCGCTCAAAGTCAACGGTTTATGCCCCATTTTCATTTGCCTTTGCAATCTGGAAATAATAAGCAGTTGATGGAAATGCGCCGCCGCTACAAGCGTGAATTGTACCAAAGTCGGGTCGAATACATCAAACAAGTCATGCCTCATGCGTGTATCGGCGTGGATACGATTGTCGGTTTTCCAAACGAAACGGACGATGATTTTAAGGAAACCTACAATTTTATCAACAGTTTGGATGTCTCGTATCTTCACGTTTTTACATATTCTGAACGGCCAAATACGGCGGCAATTGAAATGCCAAATCCCGTTCCGATGCACATTCGCCGTGAGCGCAACGAGATGTTACGGATTTTGAGTGAGAAAAAACGCCGTGCTTTCTACGAACAATTTATTGGCACAACCCGCGATGTGTTGTTTGAAAACCATAAAAACCCTACCCTTTTGACGGGTTTTACAGACAATTACATCAAAATTGAGCTAAAAAAAGACGCCGATACAGAGGGTGCTAAAAATTTTGTCATGCCTGTTGATTTGTTGGATTTTACGGATGAAGGGGATGTTAGGGCGGCTTTGTCGGTTGAGGCGTTTGTTTAGAAAAGTTAGTATTTTAATCAAAACAGCCTTGAAAACGTCAGTTTTCAAGGCTGTTTTGATTAAAATACTGAGGGGCCTATATTTTATAATGTATCTCAAAAAATCAATCTTCAAATAAATCTTTTGGGTGCATATCCAAGGCCCGTGCGATTTGAAAAATTTGACTTAAACTTGTATTAATAACGCCGCGTTCTATTCTACTGATTTGACTTAACTCCAAATCTGATGCGTTTGCTAAATCTTCTTGTGACAAACCACTTCGCTTCCGAACGTCTCGTAATCGGCTGCCAAATGCTTTCGGAATTATCGGCTTTATGGTACAAAACCATTCTATTGTAAAAAGACTTTTTTACTGAGGGGTCTATTCCGAACAAAAAAGAGGCTGTCTCAAAAGGTTCGTGTTCATTTTTGAAGCAAAATTTTATTCTGATTAGCGTATGAATTTACAAGTTTTTAAAAATTTCGTAAATTTATACAGCGTAAAAACAAAATATAATTTTTCTTGAAAATCACCATGAATCTTTTGAGACAGCCTCTTTTTTATTGATTCTTAAAATTTATCTCCCACATTTCGCCTTCCACGCCGCCGCTTTTGCATCACCTTTTCCTTCGTAGGCATCCGCAAGCAAGCAAATCATGCGCGTATTTTGCGGGTCTTTTGGCAACGTTTTTTCGAGCCGTGCAATCGCTTTGTCGAACTGCCCCGTCTTGATAGCAAGCCGAGCCAATTGAACATTGACCATAATGTTTTCGGGATTTTGAGCGTCGAGTTCGCGGAGTTGCAAAATGCCTTTCATCGGATTGTCGGCAGGTGGATTTTCGACAAAACACAAGGCCAAATTCAAGCGGTGTTCCAATTTTGTCGGGTTCAAAGAGGCGGCATTTTGGAAGGCTTCGGCGGCGCGTTTTGAACAAAAATCCCGTAAATTAGGGTCGGTTGCTTTTTGCAAAGCCAAATAAAAATTCGCTCCTGCAATTGACCACGCTTCGTCCGTTTTTTCGGCTTCGGCAATGTCTTGTGCGTACAAAGCCGCGACTTCATCATGCCCCGCATTGTGCCAAGCTGCCGAAAGAGGTTTCAATAGGGAAGGGGTCTTTTCGGTGGCCAATTTTTCTGTAAGTGGTTTAATATCAGCGACTTGTGCCGCTGTTAGCGCCGCTGTAGCTTGCGCGATGAGGGTCGCGGGATTCAGATTTTCACGCGTCAAAGCGGTGGCCGTTTCCACTTTTTTTTGCTCTTTTGATTTGACATCGCAACCAAAATAGAGGATGAAAAACAAGACAATTGCGGAGAGGACGAGGAGGAGTTGGGCGCGATTCATGTTAGAAAAAATTAAAATGTGAAGGTAGCGCGACCTTGAGGGCGCGTTACTAGCGTGACGCGATTTTAAAGTCGCGCTACATATTAGATTAAACAAAAATTGTGCATCACAGGGTTTCGGGCGAAAACACCGTGATGCACAATTAAATGCTCACTGATTTGATTCTTTTTCAGGAATTAATCTTCTTTACCGCTTGAATCTTCGGGTAAAGCATGAACATTGCTTTTCACGTGTTCCGTGAAAATTTTAGCGGGTTTAAACGCTGGAATAAAGTGTTCAGGAATCTGAACCGTTTTGTTGCGCTTGATGTTACGACCTGTTTTAGCGGCGCGTTTTTTAATAACGAACGACCCAAAACCACGTATGTACACGTTTTCTCCAGCGCCCATTGTATCGCGGACTTCGCTGAAAAATTGTTCAAGTGCAACGAGTACGTCCACTTTTGCGATGCCTGTTTTGTCGGCAACGGCTGCTACGATATCTGCTTTTCTCATTATGGATTGATTTAGAATGAGTTAGTAATAATGTTCTCGCTTTTTCTTCGTTTTGTCAACGAAATGTTTTGATGCTGCATAAAGTGGGGCAAATGTCTATTTTTTATTCAGAAAAAAAAATGTCACCCGAATATTTTTACTGAAATCCACTAAAAAACAGAAAAAAAAATAAACTTAGATATTTGAAAATCAATGCTTTGTGAACCGTCGAGACAAAAGTTACGCCAATTTTGAGAGAATTAGACGCGTCCATCACTCCACAATATCCACATCTTATCCACAAAAATAGTGAAAATTCACTGCTTAAATACACGCAATGACCCCCTCAGTATGTTCCTTTTTTACAAGGGTTTTTAACTTTTTGTCGTTAAAAAAAAACAAAAATAACAGGAGAGGAATAGCTTGATTTAACGCTTTTTTGCCTTAAAAAGAAGTAAATTAAACAAAATAAACCATTTATGGTAGATAAGACATGAGATTTTAAAGTCATAAAAAAGAGACATAAAACGCATTGATTGTCCGTTAAATTAGAAAAAAAGAGCGTTTGATTGCGCTTTATTTTTCAATTCGACCAACGAAAATAGGAACATTCCATTGATTCTCAACTATTTACACAAAAAAATCTTGATTTTTTTTTTCGGTGGGGCTACTTCGCCGCATTTTTCTATCTTTGCCCGCTTATATAAATAGACAAAAATATGCTGCTTTCAATGACAGGCTACGGACGGGCAACCCGCCCGTTTGGCGACAAAACGGTGAGTATCGAAGTGCGGGCTTTGAATTCAAAAATGACCGACATCCGCTTCAAAATGCCGTACAGTTACAAGGAAAAAGAGATTGACTTGCGCCGCATTCTGACCGAACAGGCCGAGCGCGGTAAAATTGATGTGACAATTAACGTCAAATCTATGTCGGGCGAAGACGATTTTGTCTTGAACCACGACCTTTTCAGACGGTATTACCAAGAACTCACGAAGTTGCGCGGCGAACTCGGCATCGAAAACGGCGACGTGATGCAAGCGATTATGCGCCTGCCGAACGTCGTAGGCGGTGACGACGACACGATTACCGAAGAACAATGGCAAGCAACCGTCGGCGCACTCGACGATGCCCTCGTTGACTTTAAAAAATTCCGCCATACTGAGGGGGGGGCAATGGACAAGGATTTGCGGATGCGCGGGGCGAGTATTCTGAAATTATTGGCCGACATTGAACCTTTTGAAACGGAACGGGTTATAAAACTGCGCCAACGGATGAAGCAAAATCTCGACGAATTTATGGGCAAAGAGAACGTTGATAAAAATCGGTTCGAGCAAGAAGTCTTGTTTTATCTCGAAAAAATTGACGTGACGGAAGAAAAAGTCCGCCTCGCCCAACATTGTCGCTATTTTACAACGACTTTGGAAGACAAAAAGAACTCCTCGAAAGGCAAAACATTAAATTTTATTGCTCAAGAAATTGGCCGCGAAATCAATACCTTAGGTTCAAAAGCCTATTCCGCCGACATTCAACATTTGGTCGTTCAGATGAAGGACGAACTCGAAAAAATGAAGGAGCAAATAGCCAATTTAGTATAATTTATGGGTCAATTAATTATCGTTACAGCCCCGTCGGGCGCGGGCAAAACGACCATCGTTCACCATCTTTTGAAGACCTACGACACGTTGGCCTTTTCCGTTTCGGCGACAAATCGAGCGAAAAGAGCGTATGAAACGGATAAAATAGACTATTATTTTTTCTCAACCGAAGCCTTCAAACAACGCGTCGAAAATGGTGAATTTTTAGAATACGAAGAAGTCTATGACGGTCAATTTTACGGCACTTTGCGAAGCGAATGCGAACGGCTGTGGGCTTTGGGAAAATGTATTGTTTTTGACGTTGATGTTAAAGGGGCGTTGAGCATAAAACGGGCTTATCCCGACAACTCTTTGGCGATTTTTATTCAACCGCCGTCGGAAGGCGTGCTGTTTGAACGCCTCAAAAATCGAAAAACGGAGACGCCTGAAAGCCTCAAAAAACGCGTCGCTCGCGCCACCGAAGAACTCACTTTTGCGCATAAATTTGACGCGCTTATTGTCAATGATGTGTTGCAAAAGGCATTTTTGGAAGCTGAAACGCTGGTCGAAGCCTTTTTGAAATAGTATCGCGGACTTCAGTCCGTGAAGTACTAGCTGTTTATTTGCGGACTGAAGTCCGTAATACAATCATAAAACGATGACGGAAAATATCACCACACGCATCACCGACGGCATCAAAATCAGCGTCGAGACGTTCTATCAGGAGCAGTACAGCCGCCCGATTGAGAACAAATATATTTTTGCGTATCGCATAACTATCGAAAATATAGGTGCTTATACATCACAGTTAATGCGCAGGCATTGGTACATTCATGATTCAAACGGTACAGTGCGTGAAGTTGAAGGTGACGGCGTGATTGGTCAACAGCCGATTTTAGCCCCGAACGAAGCGCATCAATATGTGTCGTGGTGTCATTTGTTTTCCGACGTCGGCAAAATGCGCGGATATTATTTGTTCGTTCGTCAAAATGGAGAATCGTTTAAGGTTGATATTCCTGAATTTAGTATGTGTGCGCCGTTTAAATTGAATTAAATCGTTATTGGTTATTAAGTTATTGGTTATTACGAGTAAGGAATAACCAATAACTTAATAATCTGATAACTAATAGACCCCTCAGTATTTTGGGGGAAGCTGATACATCCCGAATTTTCTGACTGCGAAAATTCGGGATTTTTTATATCCTCTTGCGGCGGCATAGCTGCCAAATCTAGGTAACACCACCTACAATATCACATTTTTCTAAGCGGTGTAACCGCTAAACAAGCAGTTTTGCGGTTACACCGCACATAAAATTGGGCTTACGTGGATATGTTACCGAGATTTTGCAGCTACGCCGCAACTTAAAATCCCAAAGCGGAAATTGCTGAAAATGTGCCGTCTCTGTTTTTCAAACCACTGAAAATCAAGAGACTTTTCTTCTTAGGTAGCAATAACTTGTATGACTAACCCCAACTTTTAAGTTGGGGGTTTATGAACAACAAGCACCTAACGGCTTTAGCCACTAACTTACGACGTATATTTTTGGCTAAAGCCGTAGAAGTGCCGTGAAGTGAAGCCCCCAACTTAAAAGTTGGGGTTAGTCATGCTTGTAAAATCCTAAATCTATTGCTCTCTAAACAGAAAAGTCTCAAAATCAACCTATTGTGTATTGAAATTTGAAATTTGAAATATTCTTATGAATCAACTATCAAAAGAAACATCGCCCTATCTCCTGCAACACGCGCACAATCCCGTGCATTGGTACGCGTGGAAACCTGAAGCGTTTGAAAAAGCGCGGCGGGAAGACAAACCGATTTTGGTGTCAATCGGCTATTCGACTTGTCATTGGTGCCACGTGATGGAGCGCGAATCGTTTGAAAATCAATCAGTTGCGGATTTTATGAACGCGCATTTTGTCTGCATAAAAGTTGACCGCGAGGAGCGTCCCGACGTTGACCAAATTTATATGGAAGCCTGTCAGCTTATTAGTGGTAGCGGCGGTTGGCCCTTGAATTGCTTTCTAACACCCGACACCCGACCTTTTTTTGCGGGAACGTATTACCCGCCGACACCTGCTTACGGGCGGCCTTCGTGGCAACAACTTTTGCAAAACATGGCGGGTGCGTTTCAACAAAAACGCGACGTTGTGGAAGAACAAGCCGATAAATTAACGGGCATTATTCGGGATGCGGATAAGAATTATACGAAAAAAACGGCTGTTTCTGCCGATTTTCAAGCAAAAACGAGCGTAAATACTGAGGGGTCTGATTTTCAAGCAGAAAACGCTGTCATTGCGAGGTACGAAGCAACCTTTGGGTCTAATTTTTCCGATATTTTCAATCCGCAGTTATTGGATAAAATATATCAAAATCTCGCCGACCGTTTCGACCGCGTCGAAGGTGGTTTTGGCGGCGCGCCGAAATTTCCAAGCACGATGTCTATTCAGTATTTGTTAGATTATTATTTTTATACCCACAATGAAGACGCCTTAAAACACGCCGAATTGTCGCTGCAAAAGATGATTCAAGGTGGCATTTATGACCAAATCGGCGGCGGTTTTGCGCGTTATGCAACGGATAGGGCGTGGTTGATTCCGCATTTTGAAAAAATGTTGTACGACAATGCGTTGCTAATTCAAGTGATTTCAGACGCTTATAAATTAACTAAAAAATTAATTTATAAAGAAACAATTGAAGAAACGTTGGATTTTATTCATCGAGAGATGTCCCTTTCCCTTGCGCCGCACGAAGCAGAGTCATTGCGAGGCACGAAGCAATCAGGGGTATTTTTTTCGGCTTATGATGCGGATTCTGAAGGCGTTGAAGGCAAATTTTACGTCTGGACGAAGGCCGAAATTGATACAATTTTAGGTGACGAATCGCCGCTATTTTGCGCTTTTTACGACGTAACCGAAGAAGGCAATTGGGAAGAAAACACGATTTTATGGCGCAATGAAAATTATGAAATATTCGCTAAAAATCAAGATTTAAACGTTTTTGCCTTGAAAAAACGTCTAAAATCGGCGCGAGAACGGCTGTTTTTGGAGAGAAATAAACGCATAAAACCAAGTCTCGATGATAAAATTTTGCTGTCGTGGAATGCTTTGATGATTTCGGCTTTTGCGAAGGCTTTTGAGGCGTTGAATACTGAGGGGTATCGAAAAACTGCCGTGGATGCTTTGGATTTTATTTTGATTCATTTCAAAAATCCCGAAGGCGGCTACTTTCATACGTACAAAAATGGGCAAGCGCAATACGCCGCTTTTTTGGAGGATTATGCCTATTTGATTGAGGCACTTTTAGACGTTTACGGCATCACTTGGGAAACGAAATATCTCATAAAAGCTAAGGAATTAACGGATTACGTATTAGATAATTTCTTAGATTCAACGGACGGGCTGTTTTATTTTACGTCAAAAAATCAAACCGATATTTTGTTGCGTAAAAAGGATTTATACGATTCGGCGATGCCTTCGGGCAACTCAACGATGGCCAAAAATCTAGGTCGTTTGGGCGTTATTTTTGACAATCCGACGTATAAAAATGGACATTTTGAACTCCTCAAAACGGTCGTTGATTCCGTTAAAATGTACCCGACAAGTTTTTCAAAATGGGCAAGTTCGATGATATCGTTGGTGCATCCGCCGTTTGAAATTGCCGTTTTGGGCGACGACGCGTTTGATAAAGCGTTGGCAATCAATGGTTTATTTCTGCCAAATAAAATTTTGATGGCGAGCGTTGGGCAAAATGCGAATTTCCCACTTTTGGATAGAGATACGGACTTGTCCCGAAACAATCGGGAGGGGGGCATTTTTGTCTGCCAAAATTATACGTGTCAATTGCCTGTGCAGACGGTTGAAGCGTTTGAAAAACTTGTGGCGCGACCTTAAGGTCGCGTTACTGTCCAATTTGCGGAAAAAGAGCGCGATACTGAGGGAGTGTTTCGGTTTTCGATAAAAGGTTTACCTTTGCAAGGAATGCGAATAAGGGGTTAAATTAGATAGGGTTTTCTTATGAAAAACAATTACTTCTTTATCAATGATTTATGCTCAAAACTCGAACTCAAAAACGTCGTCATTGCGAGGCACGAAGCAATCTTTAAGGCTTGGCAGTCTGCTGAAACGAAAAGATTGCTTCGTGCCTCGCAATGACGACGCGTTTTGATTGAAATAAGTGGTAAAATCGAGTGTTTAATTTTTGTAAGAAAACCCTATTAAATTGGGTACATTCAACACGAATAAGAATGAGCAAACGATTTAGTCAACAAGCGGCCTTAGAATTGGTAAAACAATTCGTTGAGGAAGTAAAAACAAAAGGATTGCACGTCCGTCATGCTATCTTGTTCGGTTCGTATGCGCGAAATGAGCAACACGAATGGTCGGATATTGACGTGGCTTTGATGGCCGACGAGTTTCAAAGTTTTCCTTTATTGGACAGTCAATTGTTCAAAGATATTAGAATTAAAAAACCTTATTTGGCTATTGAATCGCACACCTACAACACCGATTATTTTGAAAAAGGCGACGCCTTTATCAACGAAGAAATCAAACCCAAAGGTATCCCCATTATTTAATTTTGCTACGTAACTTATTGACAATCATTTATTTACACTAACTAAACGCCACCTAAAAGTAGCTGAATAATGCAAGAAAACGTTAAGAAAAAACGCGTTAAAATCCTAGAAAAAGTCGTCATTACGGGCATCGCCGACAAGGGCAAAGCAGTAGGACGCGACGCCGAAGGCATGATAGTTTTCGTCGAAAATGCCGCCCCCGGAGACGTGGTGGACGTGAAACTCCACAAGGAAAAAAGTGGTTATTCGGAAGGCGTGGCCATCAAAATTCACGAATATTCGCCCGAACGGACAACGCCGTTTTGTCAGCATTACTACCTCTGCGGCGGCTGTCGGTGGCAACACATTACGTATGAAGCGCAATTGAAACACAAGCAATTGCAGGTAGAAAGCACGTTTAAGCACTTGGCGAAGGTCGAAGTGGGTGAATGGTTGCCGATTTTGGGCTGCGAAGACCACGTTTTTTACCGCAATAAATTGGAATACACGTTTTCCAACAAACGGTGGTTGACGCACGATGAAGTCAATTCAAGTATTTCAAATCTTGAAAATGTGTTGGGTTTTCATCGCCCCGGGGCTTTCGATAAAATCTTGAATGTGGACAAATGTTGGCTGCAAGCCGACCCATCAAATGACATTCGGAACGGCATAAAACGCATTGCGATTGAACAAAAATTGTCGTTCTACGACATGAAAACCCACGCGGGATTCATGCGACACGTTTTTATTCGGCTGACAACGTTGGGCGAAATCATGGTCATTGTGAGCGTAAAACGCGACGATAAAGACCGTATTCAACGCTTGATGGAAGCGATTGCCGCCGATTTTCCGCAAATCACGACGCTCATGTACTGCATCAATTTCAAACTCAATGACTTTATTTTGGATTTGCCGATGGTGACGTATTCAGGAAAAGGGTTTATTGAAGAAAAACTTGGCAACGTGCGTTTTCGGATTGGCCCAAAATCTTTTTTCCAGACGAATACCAAACAAGCGGAACGGCTGTTTGATACGGTGGCCGAATTTTGCGATTTTCAAGGCACTGAAAACGTTTATGATTTATACACGGGCATCGGTTCGATTGGTTTGTACATTGCTAAAAAAGTCGGTCACGTCGTTGGAATTGAAGAAATTGGCCCCGCGATTGAAGACGCGAAAGAAAATGCCGCACATAACAACATCACGAATACAACTTTTTACGCAGGCGATGTAAAAGATATTTTGACTGCCGATTTTGCCGAAAAACACGGCAAACCCGACGTTTTGATTACTGACCCGCCGCGTGTCGGGATGCACGAGAAAGTCGTTAGAATGTTGTTACAGCTTGAAGCCCCGAAAATCGTGTATGTCAGTTGCAACCCTGCGACGCAAGCCCGAGATTTGATGTTGCTACACGAAAAATACGATGTCGTGAAAGTCCGTCCCGTGGATATGTTTCCGCATACGCATCATGTGGAAAATGTGGCATTGCTACAACTGAGACAGATTTAGGAAATATATTTTAGGTTATTTAGGTCGAAAAGACAACCTAAATAACCTAAAAATAAGTAGTTACTGGTAACTTCGGGAATCTCAAATTTTCCCAAATTTTAATAAAACTGCTTGTCATTGCGAGGAGGCACGACGAAGCAATCTTCAAGGTTTTAGCACGCTTTTAAACAAAAATGGTTGCTTTTTATCAAAATAACTGCTAAAATACTAAAGATTGCTTCGTCGTGCCTCCTCGCA
>JAYSRS010000446.1:0-3895 GCA_043720935.1 Saprospiraceae bacterium | reverse complement strand
AACAGCATGCCACCAAAACCAACAGCCAAAGCGGTTTTAGTGCCACTGATTAAACCCGCCGCTACGTCACGCCCGACGTCGTCCGTGCCTAACCAATGCCGTTGATAATTAGACTTATTTTGATTGTCAAAAGGTGACAAAAGGTTGGCATTTTCTGATTTATCCAAAAACGAAGAAGCGTAAGGAATTAAAGGGGGAAATGTATGTGGTCTAGGGTCATGCGCGAGCGTATCGCCGAAAAGAGCAATAAAAATCAAACTTAGCAGTGCCCAAAACAAGGGATTTTTAAGGTGTATTTTTTTTTTGAAACGGGTGAAAAGCATGAGGCGATTTCAAATTTTAGATTTCAAGGTGCAATAGATTGACAAATCAGATGGTATGTATTCAGAAATTCCCGCTTTGAAATTTCTAGTTGCGGCGTAGCTGCAAAATCTCGGTAACACGACCGCATAAACCCAATTTACTATGCGGTGTAACCGCTAAACAGACAGTTTTGCGGTTACACCGCATAGTAAAAGTGGTTAATTGCTTAAGTATTACCGAGGTTTGGCAGCTACGCCGCCGTGAAAAAGGAACTAAATACAGTTTTTCTATTGTTTCTAAAACATAAAGCAAATCTAGCCTTTTTCTGTCAAAATTAGACCCCCCTCAGTATAAAACATAAAAAACGCCTTATTCGACAACTCGAACAAGGCGTTTTTTATATTGTATCACGGACTTCGGTTCGTGAATATTAACTCTCCAAAGCAGCTGCACCGCCCACAATTTCCGACAATTCTTTCGTAATTGATTCTTGACGCGCTTTGTTGTAATTGATTTTCAAATTTTTCAAAATCTCGTTCGCATTTTCCGTTGCTTTATCCATCGCCGTCATACGCGCACCGTGTTCAGAGGCGTGTGTGTCGAGTAAGCACTTGTAAAACGTGGTTTGCAAAATGCTTGGTACTAAGTCTTGCAACAAAGTCGCTTGGTCTGGCTCAAAAATATAATCTGATTTCTTTTTCTTCGCTTCGCCTGGCATGACCTCCAATTTCTGAACGGGCAACCATTGAATTGCTTCGGGAAATTGCGTACCTGCATTGCGGAAACGGCTGTAAGACACCGAAATATGGTCATATTTCTTGGCTTCAAAACCATCCATCAACATTTGTGCGGCTTGTTTTACGTTGTCAAACGACAAATCGCTGAACAACTCAACGTATTCGCCGACAATCGTACAGTTTTTGTATTCAGGCCGACGGCGTACAAAATCATACCCTTTTTTACCGATACAAACAATCGTCAACTTACCGTTGTCGCGTTGTGTGGCGTATTTTTCGTTAATCGTTGCAACCGCCGCTTTAATCACATTCGTATTGAAAGCACCCGCCAAACCACGATTTGAGGTCACAATCACCATTACCGCCGATTGAATCTCACGCTCCGTCCCGAACGATGTCGAAGCATCGCCGTCCAAATTGCTCAAAATATTAATGAGCATCGAATTCAATTTATCAGCATACGGGCGCATCTGTTGGATGGCCGTTTGTGCCTTGCGGAGTTTCGCTGCCGAAACCATTTTCATCGCTTTTGTTATCTGTTGCGTCGAAATAACGGACGCAATCCGAATGCGGACTTCTTTTAAACTAGCCATTTTCTATTGTCTATTGCCGATTGATGATTGTCTATTTGATTACAGATAAACAATTATCAATAATCAATTAAAAATACTGAGGGGTTTATTTTTCAAAGTCAATTTTATAATTTTTTAGAAATTGACCAAAACAAAATAAAGCCCTATCTATATCTTGAATCTCTATTTTATCTTCTACTTTTAATCCTGTGGTGAAATGCAGGTATTCACCAAAGTAAAAATTGTCTTTTTGTTTTTCAGTGATTGCGTTATCAATTCTTTTAAAAGCGTTATTTTTTGTTAAGAATAGATAAGCCCGATGAACATGTTGGTCATAAATAGGATACCAAATTGGATTAACGATATGAAGCAGAAATATTTTCCAAACAAAAGATACATCTTTAAATTCTTCTAAAAAATCTGGAATTGAAAAATGCTGTTTCAGTTCATTTATTTTATCCAATCTATTGAGAATCTTTATTTCTAAGGACTCCATTTTCTTTTTACTTAAAACCGTCCCATTTTTCCAAATATACAATTCAATTAAATCTTGTTTCGATAGAGACAATTTACCAATGTTATTATCGTAAAGATTCATGTTTTCATAATTGTAAAATGAACTCCATTGTTTAATGAAGCACTTAATATCATCACTTTGAAAATCAATACTTGGATAAAACATTTGTTTTCAAATTTTAAAAGTACCCCCTCAGTAAAAATCGCGTTTTTAAGCTAAAAAATCGCTCAAATACTGAGGGGGCTATAAAAGGAATTAAAAATTAAGAATTAAAAATTAGCGCATGACAGTTAGTCGTTTAGCAATTTTTAATTCTCAATTTTTAATTTTAAATTCACAATTACTTCACTTGCGAAACAATCTCTGCTGCCAAAGCCTTAACGGTTGCCAAATCTGCATTGTCCAATTTTCCTGCGCGGAAATTGTCTAAAATGCCTTTATGACGCGCATCCAAAGCCATGTAGAATGATTCTTCAAACGCTTTAACCTTGTTTAAAGGCAAACCGTTTAAGAGATTATTCGTACCAACATACATTGCTGCGACTTGTTTTTCAACCGAAACAGGCGCGTATTGTGGTTGTTTCAACAATTCCACGTTGCGTGAACCTTTGTCCAAAACGCCTTTTGTTGCCGCATCCAAGTCCGAACCGAATTTTGAAAACGCTTCCAATTCACGATATTGTGCTTGGTCGAGCTTCAAAGTACCCGAAATTTTCTTCATTGACTTGATTTGCGCGTTACCACCTACACGAGATACCGAAATACCAACGTTAATTGCAGGACGAACACCCGCGTTGAACAAGCCTGATTCCAAGAAGATTTGACCGTCGGTAATCGAAATTACGTTAGTCGGGATATACGCCGAAACGTCACCCGCTTGCGTTTCGATAATCGGCAAAGCCGTCAACGAACCACCGCCTTTTACGATACCCGCGTCTTTCAACGATTTAGGTAAATCATTCATTTGATTGGCCAATTCGTCGTTTGCAATGACCTTCGCCGCACGCTCTAACAAACGGCTATGCAAGTAGAATACATCACCCGGATATGCCTCACGTCCTGGCGGACGGCGTAACAACAACGATACTTCACGGTAAGCGACCGCTTGTTTTGACAAATCATCATAAATAATCAAGGCAGGGCGACCCGTATCACGGAAAAATTCGCCAATTGCCGCACCCGCGAAAGGCGCGTAAAATTGCATCGGGGCAGCTTCCGCCGCCGAAGCCGATACGATAACTGTATAAGGCATCGCGCCATTTTCTTCCAAAATACGCGCAACTTGGGCAACCGTCGAAGACTTTTGACCCGAAGCCACGTAAATGCAATAAACGGGTTGACCACGTTCGTAAAATTCTTTTTGATTGATAATCGTGTCAATGGCAATCGCCGTTTTACCCGTTTGACGGTCACCGATAATCAATTCACGTTGTCCACGGCCAATCGGAATCATCGCGTCAATCGCTTTAATACCCGTTTGCAAAGGCTCGTTTACGGGTTGACGGAACAAAACGCCCGGTGCTTTACGCTCCAAAGGCATTTCGTATTTCACACCTGGAATCGCTCCTTTACCATCAATCGGCAAGCCCAAAGTGTTCACAACGCGGCCTAACAAGCCTTCTCCGACTTGAATTGACGCAATTCGTTGCGTCCGACGTGCTGTTGACCCTTCTTTGATGCCATCGCCTGCACCTAAAAGAACCACACCTACGTTGTCTTCTTCTAAGTTCAAAGCAATCGCTTGCGTACCGTTTTCAAATTCAACA
>JAYSRS010000445.1:0-11278 GCA_043720935.1 Saprospiraceae bacterium | reverse complement strand
CCTACGGATTCGGGAAAAATCGCTTTGTGTACTTTCTATAAACGTGTAAATCCTACGGATTTATGAGAACATAAAACTTGTGGGTAATGGACAGGGTTACAAACCTCGACACCGTTTTACGGCCATACCTTTTAACCATTTTTAATAAAAACACATGAAGATTTTTCGATTGACTCTTGTTTTTCTCTCGATTCAAACCCTCGCTTACGCGCAAATACCTGCGCCTAACTTGTTGTGTATCAAGCAGGACACTTTGATTTGGACGTTACCAGCAGTCAGATGCGGGGCGGTGACGAATTATCAAATTTGGTATGGGCGCAATTTGGCGGGGCCTTATTCTGTTCTTGCGACGGTTACGAATCTGAACCAAACGCGTTTTTTTCACAACAATACTGAGGGGGGGACTTGGTATTATTATTTGACAACAACGGCGAGTTGCCCAGGTTTAACGCCCCTCACGAGCGACACACTCGACAACGACCCGCCCGTTTTGAACCCCGTTTTGGTGGCAACGGTCATTGATAATCGGACGGTTGAAGTGCGTTGGCGCAGGAATCCGTCCACAAAAGTAACGGGTTATATTGTTTATAAACTCACGGCTTCGGGCTTGATTCCGATTGCAAATGTAGCAAATCGGGACAGTCTGCGCTATCTCGACCGCACGGCAACCCCTTCCCTAAAATCTGAAAGTTATCAAGTTTTGGCTGTTGATGCGTGTGGTTCGACGAGCCTTTTTGACCTTAGCCACAACACGATTCGGCTGCAAGCCAAGCAAAGCAAATGCGAGCAAAGCATCACTTTGAGTTGGAATCGCTACAAAAATTGGCCAAATCCGATTGCAAAACATGAAATTTGGGTCGGCATCAATGGCCGAAATTCGTATCTTTTTGCAAGCGTCGGGGCAACGGATTCGGCCTTCGTTATCCGTAATGTGCCTGACCGCGACCGTTATAATATCGTCGTGAAAGCTGTTCAAGCCATCACAAATATTAGTTCTCAATCTAATGACACAACGGTCGTAGCAGACATTATTCAGCCCGTAACGACCTTGTTATTGAAAAATGCGACCGTCAATGACAAGGGCCAAGCGGAGATTGTTTGGCGTTGGAATCTCAATGCGAAGATAGATTCGGTGCGGATACTGAGGGGTACGTCGGACGGCGATTATCGAGAAATTCGCCGCTATAAACCCGTTTATCCGATTGATGATGAGGCATTTTTCATAGATACGACGGCTCGGACAAGCGATTCTACTTATTTTTATAAAATCGAAACCAAAGATGATTGCGGTGCAAAACGCCTCTCTAACTACGCCGCGACGCTTTTGTTAAGAGTCAATTCAGTGCCGTTGAGTCGTCAAAATCGCTTGTCGTGGCAACCTTACGTTTTTCCTTCGGGGACAACTTTGGGCTATCAACCCAATCGAATTATTAACAATGCAATGACGCCCGTTGGCTTGCCTTTGAATGCGGCGGCGCAAGATTTTTTGGATGCCGTGAGTGTGGATGAGCCGCGTGTGTGCTATCGCGTTGGGGCGAATTATCGTTATATGTTGCCCGACGGGTCGAGTGAAGAAGCGGTCAGTTTATCGAATCGCGTTTGCATTGAACAATTTGCTAAAATGTATGTGCCAAATGCCTTCACGCCAGGCGGCAAAAATCCAGAATTTAGGCCCTATTTTACGTTTACCGAAAACATTGCGTCGTATAGTATGCAGATTTATGACCGTTGGGGTGGCCGTATTTTTGAAACCACAAACCCGTCGCAAGGTTGGGACGGTCGGCGCGGGGCAACGGATTTGCCGCAAGGCACTTATACTTTTTTCATTCGGATGATTCAAAATAATCAGTCGGTGGTAGAAAGAAAGGGCGTTGTTATGTTGCTGCGGTAATTTTTAAAGCATGGGAAACAAACCCCGTACTTCATCTACTAATTCCCTAAACTCTGCGCGTTCGGCCACTTTATCGTGCCAACAAACGCCCCGTTCGGCCAGATTGAACGGGTGTTTTATTTTTGACCCATCAATTGCTTGACCGTTCACCTTTTGGAATATCGCTGTTGCTCGCCGCTACTTCAAGGTTGCCGAGGACGGTGCGGTGATTCAAAAGGGGGTAACTTTGTTGCACCACACCGACCTTTCCCATCGTCACTTTACTGAGGGGGTTGCCAATCATGACCGTTCCCGTGTCAGGTTGAAGCAAACCCGACAAAATCTCAAAAAATTTGGTCTTCCCAATGCCCGATGGGCCGAGAAAACCAACAATTTGCCCTTGGTGCATATTCGGGCGAACGATGTCTTTAATTTCGACATTCACATTCTTCAATACTTGCCGACCGCCGAGTGAAAGAGAGACATTTTCAACTTTGAGAATCGTCTCTTTAAGGGTATAATCAAATTTTTGAGCCATGATTTTTTAGTTAAATTATTTTTTTGGTACGATCACGTCGTAATAAGTAACGCCATAGCCACCCCAAATGCCTAAGCCGCCAACGATATTGTGCTTTACTCTAGTGTAAGAGGCAAACGGCCCACCATTGTTAGAATTAAATTCAAGGGTGTTCCAAAAATCGAAATGCGCTTTATCAATTGTCATAAATTTAATGCTTATCGTATCGCCTCGATTAAACAAACCGAACGTTTCGCGTGGCGCACCCTGCGGACGTGGCTGTGTGTTGGAAAGGTTGAATGTGGTTTTTATACCATCAAAAAAAGCGTCATCAACAACAGAGTTCCGCCTAGAAACGACGTAAGAACCGCCATTGACTGCAGTAGAATAACGGTAAAAATCAAACCCACGTTGGTCTCGAATCGTCGCGCGCATTTGAGCCATTGTATCATTTTTATTGGTGCCTGGTGGCTTGATAAAAATACCTGTATCAATCGGAACGAGGCGCGGAATGGTCGTTTGAGCCGTCAAAACGACGCCTTCCTTAGTTTTTACGCGTAAAAAATACGTCTTTCCAACAGTAGGCTTAACTTTTTGTAGCAAATCAATATAGGCGCAAAAATTGAAATTTGCGTTCACACTGTCTAGGTCAATGCCGAAATTAAGGGCTGCTATCTTTTTTGATGCAGAATCCAAATCTTTCCAACACAATTCTTGCAGACGCGTACTGTCTGTGCCGTCAGACACCCAAACTTCCGCACCATTGACGTACAGACCGCTAAAACTTTTAATTTCGCGGAAAAAAGGAACGGCTTTGGTTAGAAAAACGTAGGGCGGAAGCCCTTGTCGGCCTGCGGGAGCAGATTCGATATAGCCTTCGACGACAATATCGTCGGTGCTTGTCGGCAAGTCAGGAGAGAACTCTTTTTCGCAAGCACACAGACCTAAAATGGCTAATAAAACGATACTTAAATGTTTGATATTCATTGCTTTAAACTCTTTTTTGAATGTTTTGATATACTACTGTAAATGGCCCACTGATTTGACTGATAGGACTGATTTACACTGATTTTTTTAGTTTTCTTCTGAATGACAAAAAAATCAGTGTAAATCAGTCCTATCAGTCAAATCAGTGGGCCATGTGTATATTAATACGGAATTATCGGTTTTATGTCGCAAACCAATTTTTAAGTAAAAAATGGTGTTTTTGCGGTAAAAGATTTAGGAAATTTTGCAAATTTCCTAAATCTGACACCCCCTCAGTATTTTGCGACATAAAGCCGATAATTCCGTATTATTATCATATTTTGAAACATCAAAAACGCATGGAAGTTGAGATTTGATTTGGTTTTAACTTTTTTTTCTACGAAAATAACGTTTTCATTGGCTGAATCTTTGTTTTTACACTACAAATTGAGTCACGTGGACAACTCAAAACCCGTAACTCAAAACCCGTAACTCAAAACCCAAAACTCAAAACCCAAAACTTGACTACTTGTGAATATCGCCCGTTGCGAACTTATCATACTGAGGGGGTGTAAAATTTGTCATTTTTTGCAACAACTCGGCGGGTTCGGCGGCAAAAATTGCGTTATCGCGGTAGGCTTGCTGCAAAAATCCGTCTGCGGTCATACGGTCGAGTTGCATAATCATCGGGTCGTAAAAACCGTCAACATTTAAGAACCCGCACGGGAATTTGCGGTCGCCCAAAATTGTCAACATCAAGACTTCGCCAATTTCGTCGAGCGTGCCGTAGCCGCCTGGCATGGCAATAAACGCATCCGATTTTTCAATCATCAACAATCGGCGTTCGTGCATCGAATCTACGATGTGCATCTCATGCAAATCATCGTGTAGGACTTCCCGTTGCATCAAAAAATGGGGTGCGACACCAATAACGCTGCCGTTATTTTTCAAAACGGCATTGGCCACAACGCCCATCAAACCGACGTTTCCACCGCCATAAACGAGTTGAATGCCGTCTTTGGCCATCAATTCGCCCAATTCAGTGGCTTTTTCGGTGTAAATGGCCCGTGTGCCTTTCATCGAGCCGCAGTAAACGGCGATTGATTTGAGTTCCATAATTTTTTAGTTTGAAGTTTAATCTTTGAAGTTTGAAGGCCGCCCGTTTGAGTTGTGGATGTTGAAGAGAAAAGACCCCCTCAGTATTTTTAGCTTTTTGAGTCAAAAGAAGTGGAGACAACGCCAAATTTAAAGTTGGTAGTCTTCAAACTTCCAACTCTAAAGTTCAAACTGAGCAAAAGTCCTTAAATGACGAAAGCCCAACTTTTCAGTTGAGCTTCCGATTTTTAGCGGTCTGGACGGGACTCGAACCCGCGACCCCATGCGTGACAGGCATGTATTCTAACCAACTGAACTACCAAACCGTAAATCTTTGTTAGATGACGCGATACCTGATCTGCTAAATATTTCTTTGCCTTCCTTCGAAAGCGATGCAAAGATAGCACCGTCGTTTTCAAACCACCAAATGTTTTTTTAAGTTTTTTTTATTTTTTTTCTAAAAAACAATTGATGCGCTTTTAAGTTATTGGTAATCAGCGTTTTATAACTACAAAGTAAAAAATCTAACAATTTTTTTTTGGCTTTCTTGTCATACAGAAAGAATCTCTATCGTGTGTGCCGTTGTCATGTGTTTTGTCGCGTTTTTTGTCATTCAGAAGAAATCTTTATTAACTGTGGGTGTCTAATTTTTCTCATATAGGAACAATCTTTCACACTTACCCACACAAAAGAGATTCTTTCTGAATGACAAAACCCGTAGCAACAACACGCACTCAATAGAGATTTTTTCTGAATGACAAAAAAACAACGCTTAAACCCACACGACTACGTGATGTTTTATGACTTTTGCAGCTATAAACCATAAAGTCGTTAAAATTAAAACTAAAATAAATTTCTAAATGATTGACTATCAACAAGCTATTGCTCTTTTGCAACAACTGATTGCGACGCCTTCGTTCAGTCGAGAAGAGCAAAATACGGGGAGTATCATCGCAGATTTTCTAGGAAAACAAGGTATCGCAACGCATCGTCACGGCAACAATATTTGGGCAAAAAACGCCCATTTTACTGAGGGGGGGCCAACGGTTTTGCTCAATTCGCACCACGATACTGTGAAACCAGTCAAAGCTTGGACGCGTGACCCGTTCGCTGCCGACATTGTTGACGGTAAACTGTATGGGCTTGGGTCGAATGACGCAGGCGGTTGTTTGGTGAGTTTAATCGCCACTTTTTGTCATTTTTACAAAGAAAAACTACCGTTTAACCTCGTTTTATTGGCTTCGGCGGAAGAAGAAATTTCGGGACGCGGTGGGGTAGAAGCGGTACTGCCGACTTTGCCACCGATTGCCGTGGGCATTGTGGGTGAACCGACGCTTTTGCAAATGGCCGTTGCCGAAAAAGGGTTGATGGTCATGGACGGCCTTGCCCGTGGGCGGGCGGGTCATGCGGCACGTGAGGAGGGCATTAATGCGATTTACATTGCCTTACAAGACATTGAGTATTTGAAAAAATGTCAATTTGATAAAAAATCTGATTTACTCGGTGCGGTAAAAATGAGCGTAACACAAATTGAAGCAGGAACGCAGCACAATGTCGTGCCTGACGAATGCCGTTTTGTGGTAGATGTGCGGACAAATGAATGTTACACAAACGAAGAAGTGTGGGCGATAGCTCAAAAAAATCTGAAAAGCACCTTGACACCGCGTTCGATGCGCTTAAATTCATCAAAAATTGCGCTCGACCATCCGTTGATACTGAGGGGCCTTGAATTGGGCATGATGTACTACGGCTCACCGACTTTGAGCGACCAAGCCTTGATGTCCTTTCCGACATTGAAACTCGGGCCGGGCGATTCTGCCCGTTCACACACGGCAGACGAATTTATTTTTTTAGAAGAAATTGAAAAAGGAATTGAGAGGTATAAAGAACTATTGACGGGATGGACATTGGTGGTTAGCTAACAACTACAAAGTGGCTTTATGTTACAAAAAACAAAATATGAAAGGCTGGGCGTCTATTACGGGTTTCTGTTACAAAAAATTGAGGCTAGTGCCTGAAATTTAATAACTTGTGGAAGGATAGAGCCTAAAATAAAGAAAACCCTTGTTGCGAGAACAAGGGCTTCTAACCCAAACAAATAAACACAAAAACTATCTTTATCGTAAATTGATATTTTCTTATTTTTTAATGATGGCACAAATATAGAACACTATGAATGACTTAACAAAATTTATGGGCATTTTTTTTTAAAAAAAAGATGTTGTAACAAATAAATACCCTAAATCAGTTAGGATGTCACGTATTTCAATTATAATGTGTTACTATTTTTTCTTTTTTCTTGAAAAGCCCGATTGACTTACTCACATTCCTTACAAAAAAATGTGCCAAAAAATTAAAGCAACTTAATTGACAGTTGTGACGGGCTAAATATAGAATAAAAAAAAAGCATTTGTTTTGTTAACGGATTAACACGAACTTCCTGTTTTATGCCCCCTCAGTATTTTCAAATCTTTCAAGTACAGAATTGCCCAAATTCTCTTTATTTTCCAGTATTTCAACTGAATTGGCCTCTAAACCACCATTTTTCATCTTTTGTTCTGCAAAATACCGCGCCAAGCGTTTCGTTGCTTGTTTCCCTATTAACGTGGTTAGTTCGTCGGCAGTTGCCTCTCGGATGCGTTTTACCGAACCAAAATGCGTCAATAATTTTTCAGATAATTTTTCGCCGATGCCTTCAATGCCCGTTAATTCCGTCACGAGGAAGTTTTTTGAGCGTTGATTTCTATGAAAAGTAATGCCAAAACGATGCGCTTCATCGCGGGCTTGTTGGATTAATTTTAAACTTTCCGATTTTTTATTGATGTAAAGCGGCACGGGGTCGTCGGGAAAAAAAATTTCTTCTAACTGCTTCGCAATGCCTACAACCGTAATTTTATCCTTCAAACCCAAAGCCGTCAAACTTTTCATGGCCGAAGACAGCTGCCCTTTGCCGCCGTCAATGATAATCAATTGCGGCAAATCGGCACTTTCGGCTAATAAACGCTTGTAACGCCGAAAAACGACTTCTTCCATCGTCGCAAAATCGTTCGGCCCTTCAACGGTTTTGACGTTGAAATGACGGTAATCTTTTTTAGCAGGTTTGGCATTTTTGAAAACCACGCACGCCGAAACTGGATTTGTACCTTGCAAATTCGAGTTGTCAAAACATTCGATGTGCATTGGTAGTTCTTCCATTTGCAAATCGGCCTGCAACGTGCGTAAAATCCGTTCCACCGATGTCTGTTTTTGAGCGCGGAGAGCGTCTTGTTGCCGTTTTTGAGCGAGATAATAGGTCGCATTTTTTTCCGACAATTCAACGAGTTTCCGTTTGTCGCCAATTTTCGGAACGGTGATTAATACGGATGCGTCGGCAATTTTGACCTCGAAAGGCGTTAGAATCTCTTTGTTGTCGCTCGAAAATTTGTCACGTATATAAGGTATTGCAAAAGTCAACATCGAATCCTCGTCTTCCTCCATGTTTTTGGTCAACTCTAACGTATAAGTATGAATAATCGCGCCGTTGACAACTTTTAGATAATTGACGTATGCCAATTTTTCATCCGTTGCAATTGCAAACACGTCAACGTCGGAAATATTGGTGCCAACGACGGTTGATTTTCCTTGATAATCTTCAAAAGCGATGAGTTTTTGCTTCAAATCTTGCGCTTTTTCAAATTCCAGATTTTCGGCCAACGTCGTCATTTCTTTTTTCAAATGATTTTTGACGGCAAAAAAATGGCCCCTCAGTATATTTCGGATTTGAGCGATTTTCTCGTTGTACTCGGCCTCCGTTTCAAAACCCGCGCACGCACCTTTGCAGTTTTTGATGTGGTATTCAAGGCAAACCTTGAATTTTCCCTTATCAATCAAGTCTTGTTGCAAATTAAAGGTACACGTTCGGAGTGGAAAAAGCTGTTTTATCAAATCCATCAAGGCGTACACGCGTTGCCCCGACGTGTAAGGCCCAAAATAAGTCGAGCCATCTTTTATCACCCGTCGCGTCATGAACACGCGGGGAAAACGCTCGGCTTTGATGCAGATGTATGGGTAAGATTTACCATCTTTGAGCATCACATTGTAGCGTGGCTGATGCTCTTTTATCAAGGCACATTCCAACAAAAGGGCGTCTTGTTCGCTGTCCACAATCGTCGTTTCGATGTGATGTGCCAATCTGACGAGGGCTTTTGTTTTGAGTTGACGGTCTTTGCGCTCGCCAAAATAACTTGACAAACGGCTTTTGAGGCTTTTGGCTTTGCCTACGTATAGTATACCGCCTTTCGGGTCAATGAATTTATAAATGCCTGGCGAGGTCGGGAGCGTTGGCGAGATTTCTTGAAAATCGGCGGTTGTCATTATTTTTTTCTATTTTTTACGCCGACAAAGTTAAAACAAAAATTGTTTTCTTAAAATTTGTTTTAAAAAATGAGACAAAACACTTTTTTTACGGATATACTGAGGGGTATGAATTTCGTGAAAAGCGCGTTAATCTTCTCCAATGTCGCTCAAACCTTTTTGACTGTCATACGTGCTGACAGGCTTGTTGGCAAAACTATACATCAGTTTTTCAGATGTGTAACCCTTTTTAGGGCTGCTAATCGGCTCTACAATAGTGAGTTGCAAAGAAAATTCATTGAAAACTTGATTCAGTTGTTCCACAAAAAAATGTAATTTTGCCCCCATAGTCATTGGTCAATGGTCATTAGTCGTTTTGTAAACCGTTGATAGTCAATATTTTTCTAATTAAAAGGGCCAATGACAACCGACCTTTGACCAATTCATCGCATCATGCCAGCAGTAACCGCACAACCTAGTTTTTCGAGCATCGCCCAAAGTTTCATGGAGACGCAGGAGCAACTCATGCCCGTCGAAACCCGCCGAAATATGCTTTTTATCGGCATTCCGAAGGAGACAACTTTGCAGGAAAATCGCGTGCCGCTCGTTCCGTCGGGTGTTGCAACGCTCACCGCACGAGGCCACCGCATCGTGATGCAGTCGGGTGCGGGTGAACAAGCGCATTTTAGCGACCACGAATACTCGGAGGCGGGTGCAGAGATTGCGTACAGCATCGAGCAGGTGTTCAAAGCCGATGTGATTTTGAAAGTTGCCCCGCCGACTTTGGACGAAATTGACTTGTGCCATCCCAATCAAATCCTCATCACGCCGCTTCAAGCACCGATAATTACGGAGGAATACGTCAATAAATTACGTAAAAAACGCGTGATTGCCTTGGCAATGGAGTACATCAAGGACGATGTTGGCTCATTTCCGATTGTGCGGATTATGTCCGAAATTGCGGGAATGAATGCCCTTTTGACTGCAACTGAATTGTTAAGTTCAAGTCGTGGCGGCATCGGCGTCTTGCTTGGCGGCGTTGCAGGTGTGCCGCCTGCGAAGGTCGTGATTTTGGGTGCGGGTGTTGTTGGCGAATTTGCGACACGGGTTGCCTTGGGTTTGGGCGCCGAAGTGCGGATTTTTGACAATAATATTTACAAACTCATGCGGCTGCAAAATCAAGTCGGTCGCCAATTGTTCACCTCCGCAATAGACCCCTCAGTATTGACGCGTGAATTGACGACTGCCGACGCTGCAATCGGGGCGATTCATAGCGGAAATGGCCGCGCACCGATGGTTGTGACGGAAGATATGGTGCAAAAAATGCGGTCGGGCAGCGTCATTATTGATGTCTCGATTGACCAAGGCGGTTGTTTTGAAACCTCGCGTTTGACAACGCACGACAAGCCGACTTTCCGTTATCACGATGTTATTCATTATTGCGTCCCGAACATTGCGAGCCGCGTCCCGCGCACTGCCTCGAACGCAATTAGCAACATTATGATGCCTATTTTGCTACGTTCGGAGCAATACAATGGCATTTACAACCTATTGACGCAAAGCCAAGGTTTGCTCAACGGCATCTATATTTTCAAAGGTTCACTGACAAATCGCTATTTGAGTGAGCGGTTCAATATGCGTTATACGAGCATTGAGTTATTAATGACTTCTGATATTTGATGCCTATTTAATGGACTTCGACGAGAGATGTATCCAAACATAAAATCGGGTAAAATTCCGAAAGAGTTTGTTTGTATTTTTTTGAAAAATTGCAAATTTTTCAAAAAAATACAAACAAACCACCCTTTTTCTGTCGCTGCGTGTACCACCAAGTAACATGAATCATCCCGAATTTTCTCTGTTAGAAAGTTCGGGATGATTCGTGTTTATGTGTAATAATGAGTTTATTTAATTTTGCTATTGATTTTCTACCCAATTGGCGGTATTTTTGCTCATTCTTTCTTTTCCAAAACTTATGAATTACTCATTTTTAAAATCTTTCGAAGCATTCCCATGTCGATAAAAAATAAAAGAGTCATACTTGTCGAAGACAATTTGGCCGACGTCGAACTCGTCCGCATCTCCGTCCGTGAACTTGAAAAACCCGTCGAACTCGTACACGTAGGCGATGGGCAAGAGCTATTAAATTTTCTGAAAGACGCGCATCTCAATGAAATCGCGCTGATTTTGCTCGACCTCAATATGCCCCGCGTCAGTGGTATTGACGTGTTGCGGCACATGCACGCGGACGAACAGTTGAAAAAAATTCCTGTTGTGATGTTCACCACATCGAACAGCCGCACCGATATTTTGCGCTGCTACGAACTCGGTGCCAAGGCTTTTGTCTGCAAACCACTTGATATTTTTGAATTTAATAGCTCCATTCGCTCGATTGTCGAGTTTTGGACGGGGGTTAATATGTTGCCGACTTTTAGTTGAGTTTTGTTCCTTCTGAATGACAAAGGGTTTTGAGTTGCGTATGACTCAAAACCCTTTGT
>JAYSRS010000444.1:0-3907 GCA_043720935.1 Saprospiraceae bacterium | reverse complement strand
CACACGTTTATAGAAATGCTCAAACGTCCCTTGTTCCCGAATCCGTAGGATTCGCACATTAAATGCCCTATAATAAATGTGCGAATCCTACGGATTCGGAAAAAACGGGCGTAAATAGAGAAGCCTTGAATCATGAATTTTAATCTGGCCCAAAACTATAAAGTGAAAATCCCCGTTTTACCGACCAACCCATATCTACTTTAAAACTGACGCAGGCTTTTGCCCCAAGACTTGCTGAAAAAACGCCCAATGAACCACACATCGTATTGCACTTCGCAAAGCAATTACCCGTCTCTACTTGAAATCCCCCTCTCAACATTCCTCGGACATTCAAACCGTCAGTGTCGCCGTAGCCACCATACAACCTAGCAGAACCATAAGCGGACAAACCAGCCGATATACCTACCTCAAATAAACTTGCCGCAACCCTTCCAGAGAAAGAAGCATATATGCCATAATCAACCTGATAAACATTTGTAGCGAAATTCGCTAATAAATTGGCATCTATCGCATTATTCATACTATATTCTAAACTAACAGATGCAGGCCCCGCATCAAAGGAAGCTTTACTACTTAAACTTGTCGTTCTGTTAACGCCTACATAAAAGGCTTCCATCTTCTTATTTGAGTCATACTTTGCTTCGTTTGGTAAATTATGAAAAATGGTTTTTACATTAGCGGGTAAAGGCGTATTAACATCAAAATTAACCCCCAAAGCGATTGTTCCGTTTGCTTCGAGGAAAGAACCTGCCTTAACATACCCATTCACCGCCAGTAGTACCATCCCTTTAACGCCTTCTGTACCCGCTGCAACGTATAAAACGCCATCTACCCTTGCCTCCACTCCCGGTATGAAACCATCTAAGTTCGCTTTTACATTCACATATAAAATGCCTTTACAAAAATCAACCTCAGCATACATGCTACCAACCTCCTTTAACTCGCCATCAAGTTTTCTTAGGGACACCCGCGCTTCTCCTTTTAAGATGGGTTTGCCATTACATGCCCCTTCGAAAAAGATAGATAGTTTTGGAATATCCAAATAAACTGGCGTGTAAGATTTTTCCGTCAAATAGGGACCTCCGTCTCCTATGAAGTACGCTTCGAAGTCTCTGTTAGTGCTATTATAGTTAAATCCACCGCCTATGTTGTACCAAATAAAGGGTTCTGGGTTACGAATTCTTATGCCTAGCCTTACCTTTACTTCCGCGCCAATAGATATACCCCCCCTTTTACTTTTGTAATAATGGAAAGCGGCTTCAGACAATGTAATGCCACCAAGCTTCACATCGCCCGTTCCTTTTACACCAATCTTATCGCCTATTAATTCCAATTTAACACGAAGTGCCAATACAAAGGCGGGTGTTTCTAACACTATATCAATGTCATTAGCCTTAAAACTCGCTATATTATTGAAATTGCCCACGACGAAGACCGAAACAATATTCCCGTTGACTCCCAAACGCCATTTTTTCACACCCACACTCAAAGGCGCACGACTCAAATTAATCTCATTATCTGTAAAATTGAGTTGATTATCAATTAGCAAATCTTTAAAGGAGACATTACTATTTTTAGCAAAAATGGTACTCGGCAAAGTCACGTTACCTTTCAGACTCATGCCGTTTTTGGCAATCACACAACAGTCTTGACTCACATTGATATGCCCTGTTTTTAAGAACGGGCTTTTAACATAACCTTGGTCAGCTTGGTTAAATTTCAAGTAAAAAGCCATGCTTTCCTCATCCAATGCGCTTACTTTTTGTTTATCCGAAGTAAACAGATAGATATAAATGAACTTATCGGGTATTTGCAACGTCGCATCGCCGAATGTTAAAGGAAAACTTTTATTGATACTTGGAAACGTACTCGCTTTGACCGTGACAAGTCCTGTGATGACGCCCCGACTGAATTGACGCACCTCCAATTTCTTTTTTAATTGAATTTTACGAATATCTATGGGCGCAAAATCGTACATTTTCCCATTGACTTGCGATTCTGCAAAGGTGAGTGAGTCAACAAGAGGCCGCGCATTGCCGTCCTGTCCGACATGCACTAAGATATTGTTAAAAGTTAAATTGGCCGCTTGGTCATCAAGCGAGAAGATACCATTAGGATTTAACTGAATACGTCCCCAAACCTTGTAGGTACTGTCTTTGATGTAAACCTGACGCGTAATTTCTGCATCGAAACCAGCCAATTGCCCAATCGGAATCCCGGGTGCTGCTTCAAGTTGAATCGTAATGGTTTTACTGCTTTCATTATCGAACTTTATAATGGTGTCTTTCGCAAAATACCCTTCCCTGCTGATGGTGAGTTTTGCCTCCGCCGTTTCGCCAAACACAACTTCAAAGACCCCCTCAGTATTACTGACGGTTTGTGCGTTCAAGCGGTCCACTTTAATCGTTGCCGAATCAAGCGGTTTATTGGATAATTTAGCCGTTACCGTCCCCGTGATTTTAACCAACGGTGTAAGCACAACAATTACTGAGGGGGTACTCGGTGAGAAATTGATGACGCTGTTTTTGATTTCTACAAACGGCGTTTGATTCGGGGCAGGACTGATGCTCACTTGATAGCGGTCTATATCAGGACTTAACAGCAAAGTTGTGTCCGCCATATTCATAGGTACGATAACGTTTTCCTCCAAATCCTTCACCAAAACAGTCTGCTTCACGCCTCGATAAGTGGCCATGAGTTTATTGTAGAATGTGTATTTAAGCGTGCAATTCGCTAAATAATAATTGCCTAATTTTTCCAAAGTTGTATCCACTAAGATACTTATTGTTCGCGCATTTCGGTCGTCATATTGTTTGGCATAAGTAACAAAATGATTCAATAAGGCCGAATTTGGTTTGTTTTTATTAAGGTTTGCCTTGTTATAAGCATTCGGTTGCACTTGTTGCGCCCATTTTGAAAATGCCGTTTCAACAATGCTAATCGTTTGATTAGGGTCTAACACTTTGCTGTTGCAAACGATTTTAAAATTTTTAGGGTCTTTTTGGGCAGTACTCATTTTGAACGCAAAAAAACCATCTTCCGATGTTTGTCCAATCCGCACATCGTCGTAGTAAATGATGGCATTCGCTACTGCTTTTCCTGTTTCAGACAAAAGGGCTTGCCCATAAACAATATCCACAGGCGTTTTGCCATAATTCATGTCTTGAGTTATCGGATTGTTTTGCGCGGTTGCTGCGGACAAAGTATAATTGGGGGTGGTAAATTTCTGATCTATTACTTTCGTAGATTCGTTGAAAGGAGCTGCATAAAACACTAAATTCTGAACTTGCGAAAAAGGAACAGATGGAAGGACGTAAGTGCCATCTGAATTCGTGGTCGTGCCGTCTAAGACTTTTTGGGCGGTATTGTCATAAGCGATTACGGCACTTTTATTCAACCCTTCTAAGTCTTTTTGCACGTTTTTATAGACTTTCCCTTGAATTTTTACCATCGGGTTGTAGTCCAACGGAATATTGACAATTTGAGATTGCAAATTGTCGGGCAAGGTCTTAATGGCATAATATTGTGTCGGGTAGTCCTTCAAAGAAACTTTGAATAATAAGTTTTCGCGGGCGTTGTTGAACGTTTCAATGGGCAAAAAGGCATTTACATCGTCCAAAGTACCAATTAGGATATAACTTTCGCCATTGTAACTCTCATTCGTAGGGATATTTTCGACGTAACCCAAAACTCGGTTTGGAAGAGATTTTGAATCGTTGGTATGGATAAAGACTTCTACTTTACCACCTGCTTTTTTTTGCAAAGCCGCCACTTGATTCACGCCTACATAAACGACGGGATGAATCACGAGGTAATCGGAAGAAAACAGTTTTATTAGCTTGCCTTTTACGTTGTTCAAAATGTCCTTTCCTGTGCGTAATCCCGACAAATTAATCGAATCACGGCC
>JAYSRS010000443.1:0-34089 GCA_043720935.1 Saprospiraceae bacterium | reverse complement strand
TTCTCTTATTTTATTGTCTTGTTAACCATAAAAGTAAAGAGAATAGGGGGAATATTTTTTTTTAACTTAACAAGCCAGTTTGAAACCCGCGTTAGGTTCTTCTGAAAATATATAAAACGCACTACTGAGGGGGATGAAAATTCATGAATCAATAAGTTGATAAATCAGTAAATCAGTAAATCAGTATTTTACACCCAAACAATAAATATTTTTTTATCGTTATGCGTAATCCATTCGAAATGCCAAATTTTTATTGCTGAATGGTCAAAAATGACGAGATAACCTTCCGTCAATTTCAGTCGGTCTAAATAATCCGATAGCTGATTTAACCCTGCTTCGTGGGCAACTGGGCCGCGCCAAATTTTAAGTTCTGCGACGTATTTATGTTGGTAATACGTAATTGTCACATCTAAACGGCGTTCTTCGGATATTTCTACTTCTTTAAAATCATAGCCATGCCCGTTCAAAATTGGTTTCATAAAGGCCAAAAATACCAAACGCCCGTGCCGTTCTAGAAAGTCACGGTCTTGTTTGCTGTATTGTTCGCGCATGAAAGTTTGGAAATTTTGCAACGCCAATTCCATATTTAGGGTATTATCGGATTTGGCATAACCATTGCCAAAATCAGCACCGTTTGCCCGTTGAATGTGGCCCATATTGGCCGTCATAAAGTCAATAATCACCTCTCTGTAAATGCGGTTATGAATGACAAGCCGTTTATTGTTAGCAAAAATGCCATACAACAACCCTAAATTATTGGCCGATTCATGCGGATTAGACGAGATGTTTAGCCCTTGAACCGCCACATTATAGACTAAATCATACAGTTCTTGATTGTTTTCAAGGTTTTTAATCATAGAATCGAAATTGGCATTGTTCTCTGTCACCAACTCCTGCACGGCGTATTCAAGGTCTTGTTCTGTCCATTCTTTCACCTCTTTTGTCGGTAAAATGTCTTCATCCAACATTTTACAAAGTTTGCTTACCAAAAACGGGTAGCCCGAAGTGTAATAAAACAAGTCTTCGGCCATCGCTGCGGTGTCCATTTTAACACCTTTATCGGCCACGTAATCGTCCAACATCGGCTTGATTTCAAAGGGCTGTAAGTTCATATCTACCTTAAAATCAGCCGCAATATTCCACGGAGAATTAAATTTTTGCTCGCCACCATCGCGTATTTTCAACTTCAACGACTTCACATCATGCACCCCTGCGAGGACAACAGCATGAAAAGTCGGCGCATCTTTTCTTTCTAAATACAAATTTCTTAGCATGGCTAAAAAGCTGACAAACAATTGATTGTTACTACTTTTATCTACTTCATCAATCAAAACGACTACTTTTTTAGGCGTTGTTTCGACAAAACTTATGATACTATTGGCTAAATCGTCAAGGTTAGCAATGTTTGTGGACATTTTCTCCAACAAAGCCGCCATCTCAATGTCTTTTCTTTTAATGTATCTAGCCAAAAGTTTGAAAAAAAGCGGTGCAAAAGTCCCTTCATTCGTAAACGCAAGGTCACCTATACCTTCAAAACTGATGTTGAAAGCAAGGTAGTCGCTTGTTTTATTAAGCATATTGGTCATCGTGTAAAGCGTCGTCGTTTTGCCATACTGACGGGGGCGATTGATGATAAAATACTTACCACGCTCTATCATATCAAATGTATCTGCCAATTTTCTAGACACATCTGCCATGTAGTGATCCTCCTTGAAACAAGTGCCTGTGATATTAAATTCTCTATTCATGTTATGATTTTGAATCAAAAAAAAGACAAAACTATGTAAAAAACGACAATTTACTTTGATTTCGGATTTCAGATGTTCGATTTCGGTTTGTCCGACAATATCCGACATTTGAAATCCGACATCTAAGGGCCCCCTCAGTATTTCTATGTCGGATGTCGGATTTGGGATGTCGGCATGGGTTTACTGATTTGTTAATTTACTGATTTACCGATTTACTGATTTGCGATTAAAGTATTTATAATATTCTTAAAAACCATATTCCCTTATTCCTCGTAAGTCAAATCAGAAGCGACAATACGCAGCGTTTTTGTTTACACTATTCTTTTAAACCTATCATTTCTGCGGTTTCCTTTTCTATTTACTAATCAAAAATTAAAGTAATGAAACAAAATTCACTTTCTCTTATCAAGGCGTCCGTCGTTTTGGTAATAGCCGCCTCTATTGGCTTTTTGGGACAAAAAACGACTTATTTAGAAGCGTCGAGCCATCGTGAAGCACCGATGATTGCGAACGACCCTTTGGCCGACAACACCGATTTGTACGCTTTTCGGAGTCCCGACGACACGAATACCGTGACGATTATTGCCAATTATATCCCATTTGAATTGCCTTCGGGTGGCCCAAATTATGCAACTTTTGGCGAGAATATTCGCTATGAAGTACACATTAAAAACGATGCGGCTACCACGGGTGACGACGTAACCTACCGCTTCACGTTCACGCAAGCGAACGAAGACCCGACCACTTTTTTCAACATTCGTTTGGGTAAACAAAACCTCAAAACGGTCTATAAATGCGAAAAAAGCGTGAGAGGTGGGGCATTCACAACGATTGTTGCCGCAGGTGTCGTGCCACCGCCGAACATCGGACCGCGCTCAATTGACAACCCGACGCTTGGTTTGGGTAAAACTTACGAGCAACTCATTACCGCCGCCATCACTTCGGCAACGGGAATGGGCGGTGAAACCATCTTTTGTGGCCCGTCTGACGACCCTTTCTTCGTGGATTTAGGGGGCATTTTTGATTTGGGTCAAACCAGAACGGGCAATGCAGCAAAAGACGGTTGCGCGGGTTTCAACGTGCATACCATTGCTTTGAAAATTCCGATTGCGGGCCTTCAAAAAACGGGCAGAACGGCGGCACAAGCGGTCAATATCCTAGACGGTAACTACGTAATTGGCGTGTGGGCATCGGCTAGTCGCCAACAAACGCGGGCCATCAGCCCAACCACGGGTAAAGAAACAGGCACAGGAAATTGGGTACAAATTTCGAGAATCGGGATGCCTTTGACGAACGAAGCCATCATTCCGATTGGTCAAAAAGACCGTTGGAACGCCCTTTCGCCTTACGCAGAAGACCCTGCACACGATAAATATTTTACAAACCCAGAATTGGGTTTGTACATGGACAACGACCTATTTGGCGCGGCAGTGCCGTCTTTTTCGGCTTTGAGAACGCAACGAGCGTCTAAAACTGTTCTCGGAGCGGTCGATTTTGGCAATACAAAACAAGGTTTGAACGTCATTTTTGGCCATCCTGCAACGGTTGGTTCAGCTTTGGACACGGCGATTTTTGGTAAATATTTGCTACGCCCCAACCAACCACGTTCAGTGGATTTGTTGCCGATTTTCTACACGGGCGTTCCCAATCTCGCGCCGTATCAATTGGCCACGGGCAAGACCCCTGGCAATCCATTTACGGCAGGTAAACCATTCATTAACAACTTTTTACCGACTTTCGGCGATATGTTGCGCTTGAATATGGCTACCACAATTACGCCTAGAAATCATCCTAAATTCAGCTCGATGGGCATTATTAACGCCGCAGTTTTAGGCTTAACTGACCCTGCTTACAACGCCAATAACAGCCTTCAATGGATACCAAACATGGACGGTTTTCCGAACGGCAGACGCTTGGAAGACGACGTGACGCGCATCGAATTGCAAGCCGTTTCGGGGGCCGCTTTGGCTGCAGTCGGCTTATGGTACGACGATTGGACGATTGGCCAGTCGCCTTTGACGCCGAAATTGTTGGCCGTTTTGGGCTACACGGCGGGCGTTGAACGCAATGACGTACCGTTTAAAGCCACTTTTCCTTACGTTGCTGCACCGTTTAATGGCTATAAATACCACGTTAAGTATTGAATTAAGAATCGGAATCATCGGTTATTTATCGGATTGCGGCGTAGCTGCAAAATCTCGGTAATATAACTCACGAATACACGATTTTAAGGGCGGTGTAACCGCAAAACAAGCGATTTTGCGGTTACACCGCGTAAAAAAAATGGCGGTTTAGTTTAATTATTACCGAGATTTTGCAGCTACGCCGCAATCCGATAATTAACCGATTAATCCGTTAAAAATTCAAAATTAAGAATTCAAAAACACCCCCTCAGTATTTTGGCCATTTTGAGCCATTTTTTTCAAAATTAACATTAATAAAATGAAAAATATTTTTTCCACCATACTGAAATCCGCTTTGGTGCTTATCCCGATTTCAGCGATTGTATTTTTTAGCAATACCGACAGCTATTTGGAGGCATCGAGCCACCGCGAAGCACCGATGATTGCCAACGACCCTTTGGCCGACAACACTGATTTGTACGCCTTTCGGAGTCCCGACGACACGAATACCGTGACGATTATCGCCAATTATATCCCTTTGGAATTGCCGCAAGGTGGCCCCAATTATGATAATTTCGGCGAAAATATCCGCTACGAAGTCCACATCAAAAACGATGCGACAACCACGGGCGATGACATCACATACCGTTTTACATTTACGAAAGTGAATGAAGACGAAACCACTTTTTTCAACATTCGTTTGGGTAAACAAAACCTGAAAACGACGTATAAATGCGAAAAAAGCGTTAGAGGTGGTGCTTTTACGACAATTATCGCCGCAGGAACTGTTCCACCACCGAACATCGGGCCGCGTTCGATTGATAACGCAACGCTTGGTTTAGGCAAAAATTATAATCAATTAATCACCGAAGCGATTGCGACCGCAACGGGTACGGCAGGTGAAAAAATCTATTGCGGCCCATCGGACGACCCATTTTTTGTTGACTTAGGCGGTATTTTCGACTTAGGTCAAACCCGCGCAGGTGGCACGGGCGACAACAAACCCGAAGACGCTGTGGCGTGCAAAAATACGCATACCATTGCCTTGAAAATCCCGATTTCGAGCCTTCAAAAAACAGGCAGAACGGCGGCACAAGCGGCGAATATCTTGGATGGCAACTACGTAATTGGCGTGTGGGCGTCGGCAAGTCGCCAAACAACCCGCGTTTTCAATACCACAACGGGTAAAGAAACGACTTCTGGAAACTGGGTACAAGTGTCGCGTATCGGTATGCCTTTGACGAATGAAGCGGTGATTCCGATTGGCGCAAAAGACCGTTGGAACTTGTTGACACCTTACACAGAAGACCCAACGCATGAGGCATATTTCACGAATCCTGAACTCGGTTTGTACATGGACGACAGTCAATTTGGCGGTGCTGTTCCTGCTTTTACCGCTTTGCGGATTCAACGGGCGGCTAAAACCGTTCTTGGGGCCGTTGATTTTGGCAATGGCAAGCAAGGTTTGAACGTCATTTTTGGCCATCCTGCCACAACGGGTTCGGCTTTGGACACGGCGATTTTTGGTAAATATTTGCTACGCCCTAGCCAACCGCGTTCAGTGGATTTGTTGCCGATTTTCTACACAGGCGTTCCGAATCTCGCGCCGTATCAATTGGCCACAGGCAAGACGCCAGGCAATCCATTTACGGCGGGTAAACCATTCATTAACAACTTTTTACCGACTTTCGGTGATATGTTGCGCTTGAATATGGCCGTGCCAATTACGCCTAGAAATCACCCTAAATTTAGCTCGATGGGCATCATCAATGCGGCAGTTTTGGGCTTAACTGACCCGCTTTACAATGGTAGTACCCGCATGGAGTGGATTCCAAACATGGATGGTTTTCCGAACGGTCGCCGTTTGGAAGACGACGTGACGCGCATCGAATTGCAAGCCGTTTCAGGGGCAGCTTTGGCCGCAGTCGGCTTGTGGTACGACGATTGGACGATTGGTCAATCGCCTTTGACGCCAAAATTGTTGAACGTTTTAGGCTATACAACGGCGATTGAAGCAAATGACACGACGTTTAAAGCCGCTTTTCCTTACGTTCAAACCCCGTGGAGTGGCTTCGGTCGTTGCGGTGGCGCACCCGTCACGACATCAACGCGAGAAGGGCAGGGTAGTAGTGTTGGTTTGCAAGCACCGATTGCAGTCTTAAATCAGAACTATCCGAACCCTGTTGTGCAGTCAACGACGTTTAAATATCGTGTCGCTTCGGCGGCGCAAATCAATTTGAGTATCTACGATTTGAGTGGTAAATTGATTGACAATTTGACCGATAAAAGTCAAACGGCGGGTAGCTACGAAGTCTCTTGGCAACCGCGCCAAATTCCGACGGGGCTTTACTTCGCGGCGATTCGGGCTAATGGTCAGATTATTCAAACGGTTAAGGTTAATGTTGTGAAATAGATGTCAGACCTCTTGGCTAAAAAACAACATTAAAAAACTAAGATTCATCCGTCAAATGCTTAATACAAGTTACCTTTTAATCGTCCTCCTATTTTTATTATTGGTAAAAAAAATACGACAATCGCCTTCAATAGCCACTTTTTTTGCCAATAAAATGCCGTTTTGGCCTTGATTTTCTGAAATCAGTGTTCATAAAATCTTGACACCATAGCGCATTAATATTTTGTAAATTAGTATCTGCTGCAATTGTTAAAGAGCTTTAAATTCAATCAAAAAAGCTGTTCTGAATCATTCAGAACGGCTTTTTTTTGCAAAAATACTGAGGGGGGTATAAAACGGCGGAACGTGATAAAACGCAGTATAGGCAGGGTGTGTCTTGTTTATACAACATCAAACCCACGCGATAAAAATTCTTTTATCTTTATGATTTATCCAACCAGAATCCCATGTTTTTATTTCTTTATGGTTAAAAATAAGTAGATAGCCTTCTGTCAAATGCAGCCTATCCAAATAGTCAGAAAGTTGGTCAAGACCTTCTTCGTGGGCAACTTGTCCGCGCCAAATTTTTAATTCGGCCACGTATTTATGTTGATAATACGTAATCGTTACATCTAGGCGGCGTTCTTCGGAAATCTGAACTTCCTTGAAATCGTAGCCATGTCCGTTTAAAATCGGTTTCATAAACGCCAAAAACACCAAACGCCCGTGCCGTTCCAAGAAATCGCGGTCGTGTTTGCTGTATTGTTCTTGCATAAAGGCTTGAAATTTCTGCAAAACCAGCACCATATTCAAAGCATTATTGGCCAATTTGAAATGCTTGCTAGTCGTAAATTCCGTCATTGAAATATCGCTTTTCATACGGGTTTTTGACGTCATATAATGGTAAATGATTTCTTCATAAATCTTATTATGAATTTTTAGGCCGTGTCCATTCTTAAAAATGCCAAACATCAAACCCAAGCTGATAAGCGGGTCATGAATGCTGTAATCTTCAAAAATGCCCTCAACCAACATTTTACTAACAAAATCATATAAAAATTGGTTGTTTTCTAGGTTTTTAACAAGGGATTCAAAATTCGTATTGGTTTCCAAAGTGAGTTTTTTCACGGCCCACTCAAGGTCTAACTCCGTCCATTCTTGCACATCTTTGGTAGGTAAAATCTCTTCGTCGAGCGTTTTGCACAATTTACTGACCAAAAACGGATAGCCCGACGTGTAATAAAACAGGTCTTCGGCCATCGCTGCGGTGTCCATTTTCACGCCCGTATCCGACACGTAAGCGTCCAACATTGGTTTAATTTCGGACGGTTGCAAGTTCATATCTACCTTAAAATCAGCCGCAATATTCCACGGCGAATTGTATTTTTGTTCTTCGTTAGGCCGCAATTTGAGTTTCAAAGATTTTACATCATGCAGCCCCGCTAAAACCACCGCATGAAATGTTTTTAAGCTATTACGCTCCAAGTATTTATTCCGTAGCATCGCTAAAAAACTCACAAACAATTGATTATTACTACTTTTATCTACTTCATCAATAATTAATACGATTTTTTTATCCGTTAGCTCTTGCATCTCTGTGATACAATTGGATAACTGTTCCAAATTGTTTATATTTACGGATTGTTGTTTCAGCCAATCCACCATAAAAGGGGCATAAACCTTTGCATATCGCGCTAAAATACGCACAAATCCCGCCGAAAACGCGTGTTCATCGTTAAAAATAATGTCGCCAATGCCCTCAAAACTTGTATTGAAAACGATATACCGTCCCGTCGCTTGCAGTTTGTCTGATAGCCGATACAAAGTTGTCGTTTTCCCAAACTGCCGTGGGCGATTGATAATAAAATATTTACCGCGTTCGACCATATCAAACGTGAGGGTCAATTTTTTAGACACATCCGCCATATAGTGTTCCTTGGGAAAGCATTGCCCCGTGATATTGAATTCTTTTTTCATTTTATTGCTAATTTTTAAAAAAAGAAACAAAGATAGGTATTGACGGCTAAAAAGCTATTAAAAAAGGGTGCTAGGGGCTTTAGAACGGCTTTTTTTAAGCGAAATACTGAGGGGGTGCTAAATTTGAAATCTTGAAAATTTTTGTTTGAAAATGCTGAATTTGGACTTACTTTTACGGAGTCATTGGTTAATTATCACATTGCGGCGTAGCTGCAAAAATCTTGGTAACACTAAACTCAACCATCATTTTTCTACGCGGTGTAACCGCGAAACCACTTATTTTGCGGTTACACCGCATTTAGAATCATGTATTTGTGAGTTATATTACCAAGATTTCGCAGCTACGCCGCAATGCGATAATCTAATCAATAATTTTGTTATTTTATGCCGTTTAAGCAAATTTTGAAACGAAATTTGCTTACTTTTTTAATTATTTAAAAAATATTCATGGTAAAAGAAGTACGTTTGAACAATATTTATGACTTAATTGACCTCATGAAATTAAGACCCGCTATGTACATTGGCGAATGTAAAATATCAGCTATGAGCAGTTTTTTAGACGGCTATCATTTTTGTTCTATTACGCATAACATCAAGGAAGATAAAGTATTTCCACCCTTTTGGTATTTCCATGAATGGGCAAAAGAAAACTATAATTGGTATGAATCGACGGCGGGTTGGAAAAATATTATTCTTCAAGAAAATAACAACGATGAAGCGAAAGCACTTGACGTTTTTTTTGATTTAATGGCCGATTTTAAGACCTTGTACCCCATCAAAATTGAGCGTTTAAGACTTGAAAAACAAAACTTAGCGTTTCATCATTCCAAAAAATGCACAACAAAATATATGGATGGCCGCCCGATTTATGAACACGCAACCGAGGTGCTACTCGTGACGTATTCGCACAATTTTGGACTGTCTTATTTTGTTCCAAATACGGGTGATGCCTTTGATTTTAGTTGGCGCGACCGTTTCAAAAATGAAAAATCGGCCAAAGAAAGCATCAAACGCTTGTTCGGAAAGCCGCAAAACGCGTGGGAAGTTCTAAACGGTGATTTACTAACGACTTTGAAACAAGTGATTCAATGATTCTTGCTCAATAAATTGAAAAATTCATAAAATGACAACACAACTCTCCATAAACACTTATTTCCAAGCAATCCGCCAAGTCTTACGCGACAACGGCAAGCCTGAATATGCTCAAAAACAAATCGCTTACATGAAAAATCACTTCGATTTTTATGGCCTCAATGCCCCGCTTTGGATGCAGTTGTCGAAAGATTTTTTTGAGACCCACGGCGTTTTTGAGGGTGATGATTTAAAAACATTCATCCGTTTATGTTTCGATGAACCGCAACGGGAATTGCATTACATTGTCTTAGAAATGACGCAACGGCAACTGAAAAAACAGCCCGAAACGTTCATTTATTTCTTGGAAGAACTCATTTTGACCAAATCGTGGTGGGATTCTGTGGATTGGATTGCGAAGTTTGTGGCAGGGCATTTTACCCGTTTTCCGCATCAAATTGCCCCAATTACTGAGGGGTGGATTGCCGACGAAAATAGGTGGTTGCAACGCATGGCGATCACTTTTCAACGCTATTTCAAGCAAAAAACCGACGAAAAACGGCTATTTGATTACATTCGCCGCACGGCCCATTCCAAGGAGTTTTTTATTCAAAAAGGGGCAGGTTGGGCTTTGCGCGAGTACGCGAAAATCAATCCGACCGCCGTTATTGTCTTTTGCGAAAGTCATAAATTAGCCGCTTTGACGCGCCGCGAAGCCTTGCGACATTTGGTGAAAAATGGACAACTATAAACGACATCATGGCCCACTGATTGGGCCATATTATCTGAAATCTGAAATTAACGCCATGCTCCAATTCATTCTAAACGATTCAAACATCGCTACAACTGCGCCCGTCGGCACAACTTTACTCGATTTTGTCCGCAGCGAACAACATTTAAAAGGCACTAAATGCGGCTGTCGAGAAGGCGATTGCGGCGCGTGTACCGTCTTAGTCGGCGAACTATCAGACGGCAAAATGCGCTACCGCAACCTCACATCTTGCATTACGCCTATCGGCAATGTGCAAGGAAAACACGTCGTTACCGTCGAAGGGATTAACGTGGATGAATTAAAAATTAAAAATTTAAAATTAAAAGAGCTTCACGACGCAAGCGAGGCGGCACTCAAAACCCTTTGTCATTCAGAAGGAACACAACTCAAAACTCAAAATACTGAGGGGGTGTCTGCAACTCAAAACCTTTTGTCATTCAGAAGGAACGAAACCCAAAACTTAGACCTTACGCCCGTTCAACAAGCGATGAACGACGAAGGGGCAACGCAATGTGGCTTCTGCACCGTCGGTTTTGTGATGTCTTTGACGGGCTTTTGTTTGTCAGATGAAAGGCCGACTACTGAACGGGCGATTGCGGCAATTGATGGCAATATTTGTCGTTGCACAGGCTATAAATCCATCGAACGGGCGGCGGCTAAAATTGCTCAATTTAAAGAAAAAGCAACGGATGATTCTACCAACGATACAATGGCGTTTTGTATTGAAAACAACGTGATTCCACCTTATTTTCATGGCATTAATGGCCGATTGAGTGTTTTAAACGCTACTTTAAGCGTCGGCGAGGTTTCAAACCTCGCCGACGTTGGCAATATTAGCAGCCCTGAAAACGCTGTAAACGTCGGTGGTGGAACGGATTTATACGTCCAAAAACACGACAGCATGGTGGATGCTAACATTGAATTTTTATTTAATGCTGAAATACTGAGGGGGGTAAAAAAAGTGGGCAATCGCTGCGAAATTGGCGCGGCGGCAACCGTGTCTGATTTGTTAGCTGCTGATTTTTTGCACGAAGCGATACCCGACCTTCCGCGATACCTCAAACGCGTTTCTTCAACGCCGATTCGTAACATCGCCACGCTTGCGGGGAACTTCGTCAACGCGTCGCCGATTGGCGACATGACGATTTTTTTCATGGCCTTAGACGCCATTCTAGTCTTGAAAAATGGCGAAAATAGGCGGGAAATGGCCTTAAAAGATTTTTATAAAGGCTACAAAACGCTCGCTAAAACGGCAGATGAAATCATTGAAAAGTTCTATTTTGAATTGCCCACGAATGACGTTTTTTTTCATTTTGAAAAGGTGTGCAAACGAACGCATTTGGACATTGCAAGCGTCAATTCGGCCATTTTTCTAACCATTGATGAAAATGGTTTGATAGAAAAAGCGCGTTTAGCCGTGGGCGGTGTCGCACCGATTCCCTTGTTTTTACCCAAAACATCGGCTTATTTGCTTGGGAAACACTTTAATGAGTCAACTGTTATGTGGGCAAATGACGTGATGCAAACCGAAATTGCGCCGATTAGTGATGTGCGTGGTTCGGCGGCTTATAAACGGTTGTTGGCGGGGCAATTGCTTTTGGCACACTTGGAAGAGTTGAGGACTTTTTAGGAAGTTTCCTTCACACGGAGTTCACGGAGAACACAGAGTTTTATTAGATTTAGTTGAAAACTTAGTGTTCTCCGTGAACCCCGTGTGAGAAGTCCTACGCGGGCAATTCAGGCGGCGCATCTGAGCCTTTCAAACTCAAATAATTGGTACTTGACACCACTTTTTCACCGTAGTTCATTTCCAAATTTTCAAGGGCTTTACCCGCCAATTCGCCACCTTTTTGAGCCGCACCGTGGTTTTCGTTGAAGCCTTGTGCATCGTCTCGCGTGGTAACGGCGCGGGTCATTTCTTCACCTAAAGCGGTGAAAATCAATTCCAAAGGCGTCATGTGGTCGCGTAAATTCTGCCGATTCAAGTCTTTGATTTCTTTATGTTCGGTCGGCGTTACACCAAAAGTAGCTTTGGCAATTGTGGCGGTCAAAATGGCGTATTCTTGATTTTCTTTAACGCCCCGTTGTTGCCATTCATCGGTCAAGGCTTTGCGGGTTTCGATTGTTTGAACGCGGCGCGTAATCCATTCTTCGGTGTAGCCTTTGGCGCGGTACAATTCGGCTTGGCGTTCGGTCAGAATTTCAGGATTTTCGGCTTCTTCGATGGCCTGTTTGCCTAAATTGGCCAACCATAATTTAAAAGGCTCAGCTTTTGGCGAAGGAACGGACATGAGAATCCGAAAGACCCCCTCAGTATTAGCGCAGTCAGAAGGCCGTGCGCGTCCGTCAAGTCCTACTAATTTCAACTTTACCGTATTTGGGTAAAGTTGTTTGTCTTGACTTTTTAAGTTCGTCCAATAGCGTGACGGGTTGGGCGAATCCGTCAAAAATTGAATGATGTCAACGATTGAAAAATACCAATCGTTTTCATGCCACACTTTTCTAATGTCTTTACCCTCAAAGGGCGTTAATTGATTGTCCATGACAATTGTTTTTTATGAATGAATTAAAAAAAATAGAGATTAGAATAGTGACAGCGACAACTTATTAGGCGTTGCAAATATAAATCGTAATTTGATATTTAAAACTATTCGTTTTTTTATTTCAATTAGTATCTGCACTTTTTGCTTTGATTTTGGATTGCGGCGCAGCTGCAAAATCTTGGTAATGCTCAACAACAGTACATTTTTCAAGGCGGTGTAACCGCAAAACAAGCAGTTTAGTGGTTACACCGCTCTGGAAATTAGCTAATACGTCGATATTACCAAGATTTTGCAGCTACGCCGCAACTAGAGAAGTTAAAGTGAAGGTTGATGAAGGCTTAATAAATGCTATGAATTAAACCAGTTATTAAACATAAAAAATTCGTAAAATTCGACATAATTCGTGTTAAAAATCTAACAATTTTCTTTTGAGAAGTGAAAGCCCGTATTATCAAAAAAAATAATATATAATGAAAAATATTGATGCAAAAAGCCACCTACGCGGTGAATCTATTTACCTCGACGACGTGCCGACGCTCAACGGAACGCTCTTCGCCGTGGCCTTCGATTCGCTGATTGCCCACGGGATTTTGACCAAAATTGACACGTCAGAAGCGGAATTACTGAGGGGTGTTGTGAAAATCTTGACGGCCAAAAACATCATCGGCGAGAACCAAATCGGCGGTATTGTTCCCGACGAACCGCTTTTGGCCGACTACGACGTGCATTTTTGCGGGATGCCGATTGCCCTCGTCGTGGCTGAAACGGAAGCGATTGCACGGGCGGCGGCGAAGAAAATTAAGGTCGAAATAACGCCTTTACCTATCATTACCGACCCACGTGAGGCGGCTGAAAAAGGCGAATTGATTATTCCTAAAAAGCATTTTTCGCTTGGAAATACTGAGGGGGCCTTCGCGGCGTGTAAATATATTGTCGAAGGCGTTGCGGAAAGTGGTGGACAGGAGCATTTGTACATCGAAACGCAAGGCGCGTATGCCGTGCCGACTGAACAAGGTGGCCTAAAAATTTATTCCTCGACGCAAGGCCCGACGGCGGTGCAACGGGCGGTTAGTCGCGTAACGGGTTTGCCGATGCACCAAATTGAGGTGGATGTCACGCGTTTAGGCGGTGGTTTTGGCGGTAAAGAAGACCAAGCAAATATGTGGGCAGGGCTTGTGGCCGTTGCCGCGCAAGTGCTGAAACGGCCTGTCAAATACAGTTTAAACCGTATGGAAGATATGCGTATGACGGGAAAACGCCATCCATATTCGTCTGATTTTAAGCTTGGTTTGGACGAAAACCTCAAAATCCAAGCCTACGAAGTCACTTTTTATCAAAATGCAGGGGCCGCCGCCGATTTGTCGCCCGCCGTTTTGGAACGGACGCTTTTTCACGCCACAAATACGTATTTTATTCCAAACGTTGAAGCGACGGCGTACAGTTGCCGAACGAATTTGCCGCCAAATACAGCTTTTCGCGGTTTCGGCGGGCCGCAAGGGATGTTTGTCATTGAATCGGCAATTGCGAAAGCGGCGGCAGTCATTGGCGTTGCCCCCTCAGTAATTCAAGAAAAAAACCTACTGAAAACGGGTGATGTCTTTCCGTTTGGTCAAGTCGCTGAAAGTGAGGCAGGGCGTTGTTGGACGGCGGCGAATAAGCGGTTTAATTTTAATAAGATTAGAAAAGAAATTCAAGTATTTAACGACGACAAATACAATGGTTATTTAAGACGTGGCATGGCAATTATGCCAATTTGTTTTGGTATTTCGTTTACAAAAACGGCGATGAATCAAGCCCGTTCGTTGGTGCATATTTACAGCGATGGCAGCGTGAGTGTTTCGACGGGGGCGGTAGAAATGGGGCAAGGCGTGAACACTAAAATCGCGCAAGTTGCGGCAAAAACGCTTGGCATTGACCCTGAAAACGTCAAAATTCATTCGACAAACACCTTTCGGATTGCCAATACTTCGCCGTCAGCCGCTTCCGCAACGGCAGATTTGAACGGTAAAGCAACGCTTATGGCCTGTGAAATTTTGTTGGAACGCTTGAAAAAAGTGGCCGCTTCTGAACTCAAAACGAAGGCTATTCCCAACATTTCTTTTAAAAATGACGCCGTTTATTTGAAGAATAAAAAGACGGAATTAACGTGGCCGCAAGTCGTCGCCGCCGCGTATATGCAACGCGTGAGCCTTTCGGAACACGCGCATTATGCGACCCCCTCAGTACATTTCGATTGGACGACTGCCAAAGGGCATCCGTTTGCGTACCACGTTTTTGGAACGGCGGTCGTGGCTGTGACCGTGGATTGTTTGCGCGGGATTTATGAAATTGACGCCGTAAAAGTCGTGCATGACGCGGGTAATTCGATGAACGAACTGATTGATAAAGGACAACTTGAAGGCGGCATCGTGCAAGGTATCGGCTGGATGACGCTAGAAGAAGTGGTGTATGACGACGCGGGAAAATTGCGCTCAAACGCCCTTTCGACCTACAAAATTCCCGATATTTACAGCGTTCCAAAGGAAATAGACATCCATTTTTTGGAAAAAACGGGTGATAATTTGGCCATTTTCAACTCAAAAGCCGTTGGCGAACCGCCGTTGATGTATGGCATCGGCGCGTATTTTGCCATTCAAAACGCTCTAGAATCCTTTAATTCATTGAGAAATTGGACAGATGAAGACAGGTTGAAACACCTCAAATTCAACGCCCCTGCGACGGCGGAAAAAGTGTTGATGCAGTTGTACCGCTAACTCAACGTAAGCGGCTAAAATGGGCCACTGATTAGACTGATGCGACTGATTTACGCTGATTTTTTTTGATAAAATGGATTTTTCAAAGAAAATCAGCGTAAATCAGTCGCATCAGTTCAATCAGTGGCCCATAATGTTTAGGGCTATTGCTCTACTAAAAATTTTAAATACAATAAGTTGATAATTCATAGTTTTTTTTTAAAAATCTACACTTTGTTTTAAAAAACCAAACTTGATTTTGTACTTTTGCAAGTATATTAAACGTTGCAATACGTTGGTAATCAATGTATTGGAAATAATTTTTATTAATTAAATTTCAATAAATGAGCAAAATGGACAATCAATTAACGCCTTTTGAGGGCATTGACATTCGTAAAATTTGGCACAACGCCGAGTGGTACTTTTCAGTCATTGACATTATCGGTTTTTTGACTGATAGCAAAGACGCCAAACGCTATTGGAGCGTGTTAAAGGTCAGAGAAGCTCAACTTACTACAGTTTGTAGTATGTTGAAATTGACCGCATCGGACGGTAAAAATCGCCTCACGGATTGCGCGAACAGTGAAGGCGTGTTCCGCATCATTATGTCCGTCCCTTCGCCAAAGGCTGAACCCTTAAAATTGTGGCTCGCGGGCTTGGGCAAACAGGCGATTGACGAAGTTGAGAATCCCGAATTGTTGACAAAACGGCAAACCGAACTCTACAAAGCCAGAGGTTATTCCGACGAATGGATTGCCCGACGCACTCAAACAATAGAAACCCGCAAAGAATTGACCGACGAGTGGAAAAACCGAGGTGTAAAAGATGGTCAAGAATACAGCATTTTGACAGCAACTATTGCCAAAGGTACTTTCGGCTTGACGCCAAGCGAACATAGCGATTTGAAAGGGTTGGAACGCCAAAATTTGCGCGACCACATGACGCCGATGGAGTTGATTTTGACCGCTTTTAGCGAAGAAGCGACGCGACAAGTGACGATTAGAGACGCCGCACAAGGCTTTAACGAAAACTGCAACGCAGCTCATATCGGCGGTAAAATTGGTGGCAAAGCCCGCAAAAATTACGAAGAAGAAACGGGCTTGAAAGTCGTATCAAATGCCAATTTTTTAGGTTTAAAGGAAGGAGAAACGTGTGAAAATTTACCGATTAATCCTAAAAACGAAGAGAAATGAGCCTAAAAACGGCTTTATACTGAGGGGTCTATAATTGAAATTTTCTTCGTAGTTTTGCCCTTGATTTCAATAAACTTTGTAGAAAAATGGCTAAAAAATTCAATATAACAGGCAATTGTTTCGCCGACAAACATTACATGGCCGACGTGTCGCGTAAATTGGCACGTGTACGAGCGATGATAGAAGATGGTGATTATTTCATCATTAATCGGCCACGTCAGTACGGTAAAACAACCACCTTATACACGATGGCAAGAACACTTCAACAGACGGACGAATACCTTGTTTTCAACACCAGTTTTGAAGGTATTGGCGACCTTGTTTTTGAAGAAGAATCGCTTTTTTGTTCAACTTTTTTAAGGCTTTTGGCGCGTGGTTCTAAGAAAATACCGCCTAAAACGCTCGAATGGTTAAATGAAACAGCCCCAAAGATGCGAAACTTTGACCAATTGTCAGACGCCATTACAACCTTAGCATCCGTGACGCCTCAAAAACTCGTTGTTTTGATTGACGAAGTGGATAAAAGTAGCAATAATCAATTGTTTGTGAGTTTTTTGGCGATGCTGCGGCATAAATATTTGGATAGAGAAGACAACAAAACCTTTCACTCGGTTGTCCTCGCGGGGCTGCATGATGTGAAGTCCTTGAAGTTGAAAATACGCGGTGGCGAAGAAGCAAAATTTAATTCACCGTGGAATATTGCGGCAGAATTTAAGGTGGATATGAACCTGCAACCTTTTGAAATCAAACCGATGTTGGACGATTATGTGGGGGAAAAAGGCGTCAAAATGGACACCTCCGCCATGGCCGAAGACCTGTTTTACTACACATCGGGCTATCCGTTTTTGGTCAGTAAGCTCTGCAAAATAATGGATGAAGACATTTTGCCGACACGCGACACCCTCGAATGGACGGAATCTGACCTTGAATGGGCGGTGAAACAACTCGTTTTGGAAAAAAATACAAACGGCGAAAGTCTGACTAAAAACCTAGAAGAAAACCCTGATTTGTACCAAATTGTCTATAAAATATTGATTGAAGGGACATTTAGCGATTACAATATTTACGACCCAATCATTAATTTGGGCATCATATTCGGCATTTTTAAGAACGGACGCGGCATCAAAATTCATAATAAAATTTATGAAGAATTGATTTATCACTATATGACAACGCGGACGGGTAAACAACTTGACGGGATTGCTTATCCGATTGGCAGAGAGTATAAATTGGCCGATAATCAATTGAATATGGAATTGGTTTTGCAAAAATTTCAAGCGTTTATGCAAGAACAATACAGCAAACACGACCGCGATTTCTTAGAACGGCATGGGCGTTTGGTCTATTTGGCGTTTATGAAACCGATTCTAAACGGGCATGGTTACGATTTCAAAGAAGTGCAAATTTCAGAAGAACGCCGCTTGGATGTTACCATCACTTATTATCAATACAAGTACGTCGCCGAGCTTAAAATTTGGCATGGACAAGGGACCCACGAAAAAGGTTTAGAACAACTGTCAGACTATTTGGACAGACTGAAACTGACGGAAGGCTATCTCATTATTTTTGACCATTCGACAGTTAAAACATGGCATTCTGAATGGATTACGTATAAAGACAAAAAAATATTTGCTATTTGGGTTTGACGTTGTAGAGACAAGGCATGCCTTGTCTCTACGTTTGATACCCCTCAGTATTTTACCGCCGCAACTGCCCATCAAACCCAATTTCCATGTCAAACGGGTTGAGTGTGGCATCTACTAAAACAGCCAATTCTTCACGCGTAATTGGCCGCGTAATAACGTAATTTTTTAATCCTAAACTTGGCCAACGCGTTTTAATATTTTCAATAAATAATGCCTCATTTTCTTTTTTATACATTGAAATATATAATATCTGTAAAGCATCGCCAATCAGAAGAGGTTTATCCATATCTTTTTCATTAGGCTTCAGAGCGTGTCCTTTAAAATTAGATAAATAGACATAAAAATCATTCGTAGAAGTCAGTGAATCAGGATGAAACCACGTCCGATTCGCCCACAAATGCGGCGCGCCGACACCCCTCAGTAAACCCGTCGCGCCGATGCGTTGAATGGCATTAAAATGCGGATTGTCGGGTTTCACATCGAAATAAGGCATCAAATACGCCCCATTTTTCAATAAAACAGACTGCACACGCCGTACAGAAACCGACTGCGGCGACACTTTTTCACGCGCCGCAATCGCTGCCAAAACCCCTGCCGCTTGGCCAATTAGCAACACAACAGGCTGCAAACGCGTCGTGCCGTTGACGACATTTGAGACTGAAATACTCTTTTCGGCAACGATAAAATTCGACACATCTTTTGGAATCAACGCCCCTAAAGGCACATTGAAAGACGGCACTTTCGGAAAATCGCCCACGGGAACGCTTCCAGAATACTCGGCGTGATGATGGTCAATCGGATAATCGCCGACCGCAATACCCGTTCGATACAAAGGCTTTTCGGTAGAAAAAGGCTTGGAAATATGGTTTAAAGTCATCGTGACAAGCCCTTCGATGCGCCGACTTTCACGGTGATAGGGGATAAAAGGCAACTTATCCGCCGTCGGAAATTCATCATCGGCCAAGCCTAAATTCTTAAAACCCAAGTCGTTTTGAATGTAATAAACGAAGGCCAATGTCTTTTTTTTGGCGTCTTTGTAGGCTTTTTGGCGCGTGGCATTGTCCGCGTCTATGATGTTAGCATAAAAATCATTGCCATGTTTGGGCCAATTTATCATGTATTTTCCGTTAGGCAACTTGCCATAATCCAACATTTTTTGACAATCTACCAAACCCTTCGCCTCGGGACATTTTGCTGAACAAGCGCACTGAAATAGAGATGCGTCATAGTTCGTAGGTTTTTTGACAAGTGGCGCGTTGCTTTTGCCATAATTTTTCAAAATGGCCGCAAAAGTCAAGTCTTGAATGATGTCTGATTGCTTTTGAGCAACGCCTTCTTCACCCGTTTCCGCAGGGTCGTCGGTGCCAATTCGATATTTGACGCCGACCATTTTAGCCGCATCGCCCAATTCGGTAGCGTCTATAACTATTTGACATTCAATACTTTGTACATCAATTTGTTTTATAATATTTTTAACTTCCGACGGTTTAATTGGTTTGTATTTTTTACCCCCCCTCAGTATAATGACCCATTTATCATCTTTTTTAGTCCGTTGAATTTTTGAAAACATAGTCTCCGTCAAAACCGTCAAATTTGGTTCAGCCGCCGCCAAATCGGCCCAAATTTTCGCACCAACGTGTGGCTCAAATTGCGTCAGCGATACCCAACCCGTGGCCACTTCTTTTGGCCCACCGTAATAATCGTAGAGCTTTTGCCGCCATTCTGCCCAAAGTCCCGACGGCAACCAATGATTGCCATCCGTACAACTCACGCCCGCCGCCGTCAGCATGCCACCTAACCACGGCGTTTCTTCAATCAAAACGGTTTTTGCACCCGTTCGTGCCGACTGAATTGCCGCCGATACGCCACTCGCACCACCGCCAATGACACAGACTTCTGTTTCAATATTTTGAGCTAAAAGATTGATTGTCAAGGTAAAAAAAATAACGGAAAAAGCTATTTTAGTGGAAAGGTAAGGTTTCATTACTTTATTTTTTAAGATAACTAGATGAGCAATAACGATTTTTGAAGGGGCGAAATAAAGGCGTTTTTCAACAAAAAAACCACATTTTAGCCTTGTTTCTCAATAAAAAGTTAATTTTTGCATTTTCAACTTAAACGTACACCTTCGGCGGCTGATGTTGCCTGTACATTCTGAATTATGACCAATCGAGCTTTTTCCATAGATTTATTGCGTGGTTTTGCCCTGCTTATGATGATTTTTTCGGGAATGCTGCCCTTCGGCGGCGCGTTACCCGCCTGGATGTATCACGCGCAAGTGCCACCGCCGTTGCACCAATTCAACCCGACGATTGCGGGGCTGACGTGGGTGGATTTGGTATTCCCATTCTTTTTATTTTCCATGGGTGCATCTGTTTCTTTCGCCTTGCCGATAAAACTGGCGCACCACGGTTTGACACGCACTTTTAGCGAATTGTTGCGGCGTTCCATACGGCTTTTGTTCATCGCTATCGTCGGTTGGCAATTCCATCCGTTGCGCTTGCCGACACTTGGTTGGTGGGCGGGAATCGCTGGATTATTGACGTATTTAGGGCTTTTTCTAGCTTTTTTTACGTTTCCAAACAAAACGGGGCGGCAAAAATTTATCACAGGTGGCCTTAGTGCCTTGATTTTAAGCGGTGTTTGTGCGTGGCTCATAGCGTCGGGTAGAGAGATTGACCCCTCAGTAAATGACGCTATTATGCGGGTTTTGGCTAATGTGTATTTCTTCGGTTCGATTATATGGATGCTCACTAACGGCGGTTGGTTTTTGAGGGCTGGTATTGCTATTTTTATTATGGCGTTTTACCTCGGCAGCTTGCAAGAAAACAGTTGGGTGAGTAACTTATGGTCAACACATGATATATTTAACTTGGTTAGTCCCATGCTTTTAAAGTATTTATTGATTTTTATTCCCGGGACAATTGTCGGTGATATATTAATTGCCAAATTCGTAAATTCGACCGAAGACGCCGACGAAGAAGAGGGTGAGGAAGATGAGACTATTACGCAACCTATTACAGAAATTTACGAAGAAGAAGATTTACGCACATCACCTGCTTACAAACGTGGGGCGGCGGTGGTTTACGGCATTGTCGCACTCGGCACAACGGTTACGACGGTTTGGGCAACTTTTGAGCGAGAAATGGGAACGGGATTGGCGTTTGCCCTTGGATTTGGGGTTTTCGGTTTCGTCTGTGTTTTCATTTTGGGCAGCACGCTGACCGAAGAACAGATATTGTCAAGACCCGTTGGTGTCGAACAATATGTTAAACTTCAATTGATTATGCTTGGGTTTTTTCTATTAGTTATTGGTTACTTTTTAGACCCATTTCAAGGGGGCGTCAAAAAAGACCACGCCACATTGAGTTATTTTTTCATCACATCGGGCTTGGCGACGCTTTGGATTTTAGCATTTCATCATTTTTATTCTAGTCTTTGGATAGCAAAAATCTTGAAACCGATTGAATACCTAGGCCAAAATGCTTTGATGGCCTATCTGATGGCGGGTTTTCTAATCGTTCCCATCATGAATTTAACACATTTATCCGATTTTTTTATCGCCCCTTCGCCCGATAAAATCGCCGTTTTTGGCATTGCCAAAGCGGTTGTTATCACGGCTTCGGTGATTGGTTTGACGGCTTTTTTATCGAAAAAGCAAGTGTTTTGGAAAATTTAGACACTTTTTAGCAACTGTAAGAAAAGTGTTCAAATTTAGTCCCCCTCAGTAAAAACGGCATTTTGAGCCGCAAAATGCGCGTGGCGACGCTGACGTAAGCGGTAGCTTTTTTCAACAAATGCTTGTGACAACCGTTCTTCTTCTTCGGTTTTCACAGGCATTTTTACAGGAGGTATGCGCTTATCCTCTGCTTTAAGTTTTTGAATCATTTGAGCTATTAACTGCTCTTCTTCTGGACTTAAAAGCGTATTGTCGAAGAGAAAATCCTCTTCGTTGGGCAGAATAAACTGCTTTACGGGTGCTTCTAACAATGCTGTCATAAAGAGAAATTTTTAAAATATTGACGAACCAATGCTGTAGCGGCTGGCGTTTTTATGACCATTCTTGAGCCATAAAGTACTTCCGCATTCAATGTTTTTTTATAATGTTCTACGAGTTGTGACTTTGAAACAAACGAAACATAGCCGTCAAAACCGCTTTCAAACGACTTTTTGCAAGCAAAAGCAACCAAATTTCCCGCAACGCCCAAGTATTGCTTTTGCGAACCGAAATTATGTGGTGCTGTTTCAATCAGCGACCTAAACACGAAGCCTTGTTGCTTTTCAATGCTCATCAAGCCTTGAATAACCGTCGGCTCTACGACCGTTGACAACTTAAAAATCGGGAAATAACGGCTTTCTTTGAGCCAATTAAATTGCCAATTGTTAAGCGTTTTTAGTTCATCAGCCGACAATTCGGAGACGATAGTTTCAAAAACAAGTCCTGTTTCACGGTCTTGAATGGAGTTTGTTAAGCTGTCAATTTCAATACTAATCATTTAGAAATAAGGGAATTAATACGTTTTCAAATAAATACGTTCGTTAAAAACTAGGACAAAAATAATCATTTTTCTCATTCTGCAAAATTTTTAAACCATAAATTTGTATGACAAAATACGCTACCTACGCCGCGCAATACCGCGCTGAACTTTTAGACAATGTCCTCCCTTTTTGGCTCAAAAACAGCCGCGATACTGAGGGGGGTGGTTTTTTCACTTGCCTCAATCGAGACGGCTCGGTGTTCGATACTGACAAGTTTATTTGGCTGCAAGGGCGGCAAGTGTGGCTCTTTTCGATGCTTTACAATGAAGTCGAAAAACGCCCCGAATGGCTTGAATTTGCCTTACATGGGGCCAACTTCCTTGAAAAACACGGGCGTGCCGCCGATGGAACGTGGTATTTTTCGACCAATCGTCACGGTCAACCCCTTGTTGAACCGTACAATATTTTCTCGGATTGCTTCGCTACGCAAGCCTTCGGACAGCTTTACAAAGCGACGGGTGAACAACGTTATGCCGACATTGCCACGACGACTTTTCAGTCTATTTTAGACCGTCAGAACAATCCAAAACGGCAGTGGTCGAAGGCCGTTGCGGGTACGCGACCGCTTAAAAACTTCGCTTTGCCGATGATTTTGTGCAACCTATCACTTGAAATCGAACATCTGTTAGACCCCTCAGTAGTGGCCGCAAATATTGATGCTTGTTTGCACGAAGTTATGAATGTTTTTTATGATAGACGAAGTGGTTTAATTCTCGAAAACGTCACGCCCGACGGCCAATTTTCCGATTCGTTTGAAGGCCGTTCGTTGAACCCTGGCCATGCAATTGAAGCGATGTGGTTTGTCATGGATTTGGCCGAAAAACGGAGCGACAAAGCCTTAATCCAACGCGCAAAAGACATCACGTTGCACACACTCGACTACGCTTGGGATACCGAATTTGGAGGTATTCTGTATTTTATGGATATAAAAAACGCACCACCTCAACAACTTGAACATGACCAAAAATTGTGGTGGGTTCATGTCGAAACACTTATCTCGTTACTGAAAGGCTACCGACTGACGGGCGACGAACGCTGTTGGACATGGTTTGAAAAGCTTCATGCCTACACATGGGAACACTTCGCAGACCCTGAATTTGGCGAATGGTTTGGCTATTTGAACCGCCGTGGCGAACCACTTTTGACGCTCAAAGGCGGCAAGTGGAAAGGCTGTTACCACGTCCCGCGTGGCTTGTTTCAATGTTGGAAAACGTTGGAACGGATAGATTTTTAAGCTAATTTGAAATGTTTTTTTGTTACATTTTTTGAATAAAAGAGTTTAAAAATGACTTTATACTGAGGGGCCTCTTTTGAGTATTTCAATGTAAAAAATACTTACTTAAAAATGATGTCCATGATTTTAAATATAAAAAATATTTGCAAATTGTTGAGTATCAAATATTTATGTTTCTAATAATATAAAACAAAACATAAGCGCACTATTTTAACCTTATGGAAAGCGATTGAAAAGGACTCAAAATTTTTAACCGCTTCCTGATTTTTCCATTTAGAAAATATAAAAAATGCCAATTTAGTCTGTCACATAAAATTAATACATAATTTAGTACCTAACGCTGTATGCCTAAATTGCATTTTTTTGCATCTTCACAAAACGAATTCTCCTGTGAAAGTTTTAGACTACATCTCTCTATCTCTCTGCCTTTTGGCCAGCTTCCCGACGATAAACGCACAAAATTCTGATAAAAAATTCAGCTGGGGGAAAATTCCCGCCGCTGACCGTCGCATGACTTACTACGAGTTCGACCCGACCGCCGAGGCGTTGGTTTTGGCGGCTTCAACGAAACTGCTCGTTGAGATAAAAGAGGGCAAGCCGCAAATGACCGTCTTGGTCTATCGACGTGTCAAATTGTTCACAGACGCAGCTTTAGTCAGTCAAAGAAATCTTGAAATTCCCTTCGATTTTACGCAAAACATCTTCAAAATCGGTAAACTTGACGCGCAATTGACCGATGGCGAAGGCAATCAGCAACCCGCCGAAGCGGTCGAAAACAGGGAAATCAATGGGCGGTACATCACATTCAAGAACTTGAAAGTCCAAAATATCTTGGAAGTGACCTACGAAATCACGTCTGACAACCTTGAAAGCATCAGCAATTGGCCTTTTCAAGAAGTGATTCCCGTTCAATACGCCGAGTTATCGAGCATCGTTGACAAGGCTTTTGAGCATACCTTTTTGTTCAAAAACGAAAAAAATATTCGTACTTCGACCGACCTAACAAGTGGCGCAAAGGTTTTTAATGCCTCCAATTTGACGGCCAATAAATCTTCAGCAGAAGCCTTTTCGATAACAACGGGCGACCAAGTGACGGGCGTTAACTTACAACTGAAAAGCGTGGAAATTGCGAATAAAGGGAAGAAAACCATCGTTTCGTCTTGGTCAGAACTTGCGAATCGGGTGTTGCAAAACGCGGGCATTGGTCAGCAATATTCAAAAAAAATAAACTACGATGATATTTGGAAAGCCATGCAACCAAGCCTTAACACGGCCAAAACCGACGAGGCTAAAATCAAAGCGGCTTACAATTTTATCAACGAAAATGTTGCGTGGGATGGCGATTGGCACACGACTGCTCGCACGAGTCTCAATACAGCTTTTGAAAAAAAATCGGCCAATAGCGGGGAACTCAATTTGATGCTCATTGCTTGTTTAAACGAAGCGGGATTGAAGGCTTACCCGATGCTCGTAAGTACGCGTCAGCACGGTAAAACAAACGAAAATACGCCTTTTTTAAGTCAATTTAACCATTTATTGTGTTATGTCGAACGCCCTAACGCAGCACTTTTGCTGCTCGACGCAGGTTCGATTTATCGCCCACTTGGCTTGCCGCGTGTCGAATCTTTGAACGGCAGCGGCTGGGTTTTAAATTCTAAAAACGGCGAATGGAAGCCAATGCCGTCAAAAATTACGGCGCGGCAAACGCTTTCGGCCTTTTCGGTGAACAAAGAAGGCGACATGAAAGGGCGGTTTGTGAAAACGAGTAAAGATTACGAAGCGGTTGGCGAGCGCGACGAACAAGTGCGGCGGCGCGAAGTCAAATCCCTTGAAAAACAGTACCACGGCATTCGCATTGACAGCGTAACGAACAGTAATTCCGATAATGCTGCCGCGTTTTTTAAACGCAATATTTACTGTTTTCTGTCGCAAATGACGACCGTTGACAGTGGTAAAATGACCATAAAGCCGCTTTGGCGAACGGGTTTTGAACTCAATCCTTTACTCTCTATTCCTGTCAATTCAGCAATGGATTTTCCTTACCAAATTCAAGATTTACACGTTTTTGCCTTACAAATTCCTGCTGGCGCAACGATTTCTAAAGAACCTAATGGCGAAATGTACGAACTGCCTGACAAAAGCGCGGGCTTATCGTTGAGCGTCACTCAGAATGCAGATATTATTCAATTGTCGTTGGTGGTTAAAATTAATAAATTGCATTTTGAGGCTAGTGAATATCCCGCTTTAAAAGTATTTTTTGATAAAATTATTGCGAAACAGGCGGAGACAATAGTGGTAAAATTGGGAAAATAATATTCGATTTTTGATTTGAGCTGTCGAATTTCGGTTAAACGTCGGCGAGGTTTTGAGCCCTGTCCATTACCCACAAGTTTTTTGACCCCATAAATCCGTAGGATTTACACGTTTATAGGAAAAAACGAACGAACATAATCCCGAATCCGTTAGGATTCGCACGTTTGTTCAAAATGCGTCAAACTTTCAATGTGCGAATCCTAACGGATTCGGGGAATTTTCGCGGTTGTTTTATCTATAAATGTGCGAATCCTAACGGATTCGGGCATTAAAAAAAGATGTGGGTAATGGACAGGGTTCTAAACCTCGACGACGTTTAACGCTTCAAAAATAGACCCCTCAGTATTTTTCGACAACTTAATAACTGATGTTACGCACCGTCCCGTTAGGGACGCTATATTTGTAACCGCCGATTTCAATCGGCGGGCGGTTTAAACAAGGTGCTTTGTCTTGTCTCGTAGAGACAACATTGTAAGTGCAAAGTGTTGTCTCTACGAGACAAAAGCAAAAACAGTGCATTACTTTTCCGCCGATTGAAATCGGCGGTTACAAATATTTCGTTCCTAACGGGACGGCAAGGCTGCATAACATCAGTTAATAATAATCCCTCTATTATTTATCCTTATTTTTATTTTCACTCTTTATTTAAAATTACAATTATGAAGAAAGTTATCATTTTTGCAGGCTTGTTGCTCCTATCCGCAACTACTTATGCCCAAACGTGGTCCGCCGACAAGGCCCACACGAAGTTGGGTTTTACGGTCGTTCACCTTGGAATTTCCGAAGTTGACGGCTCATTTGGCCCCGTTGATGGCAAAATCACGGCCTCAAAAGAAGATTTCTCCGACGCTATTTTTGAGTTGTCTGTCGAAATAAAAAATGTCAAAACGGGCAATGATATGCGCGACGGACATTTGCAAAAAGAGGATATGTTCAATGCGGAAAAATTCCCAACATTGACTTTTAAAAGTACGTCAATCAGTAAAGTAGCCGACAAAAAGTACAAATTAGTTGGTGATTTGACTATGAAAGGCGTTACGAAGTCTTACACATTAGACCTTACATTGATGGGTACGACGGTTGACCAAAGAAGTAAAAAGCAAAAAGTCGGCTTCAAAGCGACGGGAACAATCAAGCGGACGGATTTTGGCGTATCGAATATGCCGAGTATGGTCGTTAGCGAAGATGTTGAGTTGCGTGCAAGCGGCGAATTTGTACACGATTAAAATGTTGTTTAGTTATATTTTAATGAACGAAGCCATTACCTTGATTGTGTAATGGCTTTGTTTTTTTAGTAGTGCGACTTTAAAGTCGTGTACAAGACCCCCTCAGTATTTAGTATATAAACCCTTGAAAATAAACACTTTACAGCAGCTTACGCGTGTCGGAGCCGCCATGAATAGTACGTGTCGCAACTAAGTTGCTTACGAGCCGCGTTGACTTGGCAGCATTGAATTAAAATAAGTATTATTTAGAGAAATCTACTTCTCATTTGTATGCGTAAAAAAAATATAGGTATTCAGTCGTTTTTTATTCGGAACTAAGTTATAGTTTTGTTCTTGATTGTTTAAAAAACATACACAATGAAATTTGAATTAAGTGGCCAATACAACTTTACCGTTGACGAATTAACAACAATTGAAGTGGCTTTAAATACTAAATTGTTCTTTGTGGAAGCATTGGATTGGACGTCTGATATTCTAAAACACACTTATCAATTGAACAAAACGCCTGAATATTTGGTTGCGGCAGAACCATAAATGCTTTATAATTGCTCGTTACGGGGTGCTTTTAATAAATCGATACTTCATTCAACAAATTAGAATTGGTAGGTAATTACTATTAAAAAACAATAAAAATATAAACGACTATGCAACAATTCAGTATCAAAGAACTACGTCAGCTTTTAATGGCGGGTAGAACATTAGACGAATCTGAAAACATTAAAGATTACTTTTTCAGTTGGGTGCAAGAACACAACACCACGGCTTTTAAAGTAGAATATAAGGGCAAAGAGATGACAAATGCCATCAAAGATGCTTTGTCTTATGCTTTTAAAAGAGACATTGCCATCCGTGGTCTGCGAATGTTTGCGGTCAAAAACCTACATCTGCTTCATGGAACGTGTGCATTTGAAGCGCGTGGTCACGCAACTTTTTTCTATTTTTCAGACCTTGATAGAGGTATGCTCATTCGAGGTGATGGAAAAGACTATTGGATGGCGGCCTTTACGTTAGCGGGCGGTGCGTCAGGGTTTAGCAGTAGTATTGTCGGAACGGAAAACTGACAAAATATACCCCCTCAGTATTTTGGCACTAAACCGTTGAAAATAAACACTTTACCTGATGTTTTAACTATTGATGAAATGGAGCTAAATGATAAAGTTGCTTTGGGTATTGAGGTGCGTTTGAATTGAGGATAAAAAAAACCTCCAGTATTGCGTTTCTAATAGCTTCAGACAAGAGGGCTTCCCTATATTTGTTCAAATTTTGGATATAAAAATCAATAATCAATAATGAAAGGGAAAAAACATCTGCTTGTAGGCTTGGTTTTCGGCACTTTGATTGGCTGGGTATTCGGATTTCTTCGCTTGCCCTATATAGAAAAGAATACCTCGTTTCTACTGGGTTTTATAGCATCTTTGATATTTATTTCGCTTCTGTTCCTATTATTGATTGTATGGAACAGGCGTTTTTTGCAGGAGCTGCTTTCTAACAAAGAGGGGGAAAGAGAGGGTCAAAGCACACCTAAGCCTATCTTGATTTGGCGGGTGTTGACGGGTGTTGTCGTGCTGGGAAGCATCGTGAGTAGCTTAATCATCTATCGCCAAAACAAGTCTTTCAAACTTCAAATTCAAAATCATGATAAGGAGATGCAGAAAATGAAGGCAGTGGTAGCGTTGGTACAGAAAACCAATCAAGAGCCGTTGATGCGCGTCATTCTGGAAGAAGTTGGCGAAGAATTAAGGCGCAATCCCGCAAGGACATTGACTAATGCCACGATTAACAGAATAGTGGCTTTGAATGCCTCTTTAAAATCTTACCAAACTATCGAACACGATAGCCTATCGAAAAAAAAGTACAGTACGGAACGCGGTCAACTATTGCGGGCGTTGGTACTGATGAACATTAATCCCCTTTCTTTCACTCAGCTAAAAATGAGCGTTGTTTTTGCCGAAGCAGATTTGCGCGGGGCAGATTTGCGTGGCGCAGATTTGAGTAGCATCAACCTAAAAGATGCTTATTTAAAAGATGTTGATTTGAGTAATGCAAATTTGAAGGGTGCTAATCTAGGTGGCGCAAACCTGTGGGGTGCAAATTTGAATCAGGCAGACCTGAGTAATGCTGACTTGCAATCGGCAGATTTGAGTTGGGCGCAACTGAACGAAGCGACCCTTTGCTCGACAAACTTGAATGATGCAAGCCTCCAAAACGCGCAACTGATAAAAGCTGATTTGAATCACGCAAGTTTTTGGTGGGCTCAGTTAGGTGGTGCATTGTTCAACGAGGCAAATCTGACCAACGCAAATTTACTAAGTAGCAACTTTACAAAAGCAAATTTGAGTCATGCAATCCTAAGTGATAGCGACTTGAGAGGCATAAATTTAAGCGAGGCAAATCTCATGGACGTTCAATTAAGCAATGCAAGAGTCTTTGAAAATTGGCCAGAGAAATTAAAGGAATGGCACCCTATTGGTGAGAAAGAATTAAGCAAAAATTATATTCTTGTAAGCGGGATTTTGGGTAAATCCAAAAGTCCTGTGTATCAGTTGAGAAAAAATGGGGAAACGAATTAATAGCCAACCCAAAATAGGCTCAAATTAATCATAAGTAGGTGCATTTGAATAAACGGGAATTTTGTTTTTTGCAAATAGTTGATTATCAACGTATTGTGAAACTCATGACTCATAACTCATAACTCATAACTCATAACTCATAAGTGTGTTTATCTTATTTGCAAATAAGCGCACCGCTTTGTCTTCAGCTCTGAAAGGTTTAAAACCAATTTGAAAAGCCCCAATATAATAAGTTTCCATGTCATTCAGATAATTGGCCAATAATTCGGGTGTCCAATTTGTCGTGCGCTTAATACCATATTTTACCTTTAGCTGTTTGCCAATCTCTTGCCCCCATTCATTATTAACAATATCTACATAATTATCCACAGGCCCGTTTTCTAAATCGGCCATTTGTGCGGGCGTAAATCTGCCCGTTATCAACTCAGGATGGCGGTCACGTTCGTGCATATCGGCAACGAAATCAGCCAATTCCTCCGAAAAACAAGACGTAATGAGGGCTTGCGCTGTGATGTGGTTAAAGGTGTTAAGGTAGCCTTTTTCGGTACTATCTCTCGTATTTTTAAAAGCCAAATCAGGGGTATTGATATTTTTTACCAAGGCTTTTGCAATATCAAAGAAAGCCAAATCATCAAAGCCAAACAAATCTGCTTTATAGCGCGAAAGCACAAAAATTTTATCCAAGTCTCTTCTATGCATCACGGCGTAAGGACTACCAAAAAGTACAGCAAAGCGGGACAAAATTGCGTCTTTGGCTTTCATCAAATCACCCTCCATTGTGCCTTTCTCTAATATGCTTAGCACTTCTCTGCCGTCGCTGCAATGATGCACGCGCACCCAACTGTTTTCGGGCGCAGTACTGTCAGCCGTGATAGATCCATTTTCATATTCAATCTGGATGATTGTTTTTAATGCCTCAAAAGAGGCGATTCTTGTTCCGAGTAATGCGCCCCTTCCAGTTTTGTATATATTTGTATTCATAGAGTCATCGCTTCCCAAGGGCGTAGAAGTACATTTACGGAAACTGTTCACGGTCGTGTTCTCAGTTGCGGGGTTACAGCCCGTAAAAAAAATGGATAAGAAGGCGAGAAATAAGCGCGTTTTCATAAAGAGTTGTTTTATTTTTTCTTTCATATCGTTATTTTTTTGCAAAGCTAGGCTCTTTGGTTTGTATGAAATGTATTTTAACGTTAAAAAAAACATTTTATACTGAGGGGTACTTCGTTTTGACTTCTATCGGTCGTGTCCATTAAAAAAGCCTTAAACGGACGTTGAATTGTCGCGGTCAAGGCTTTTTATACAGAAGATTCGATTATCGAATAGGTTTTATTGTCAAAGTTTAATCGTGTTGCCCCCCTCAGTATTTTGGCGCTAAGACATTGAAAATAAATACTTTACAGCAGTTTATACACATCTGAAATGTGCAATATACGACGTAACACTCACTTAAAATGCCTTGCGATAGCGTTGGTCAATTTGAATTTTCATTCAAAGTTTAGGTAATTCCTCTTTTAGAAAATTAACCAAACTACTTACTTTTAGCGTTTCTTTTTGCTGCCAAGTATCGCCTTCGGGAACTATAATGTATTGATAATCAGGCTTTAAATCTTCAACAGCACTGTAAAACCCTTTTGATGGTACGGGATTACTGCTGTATTTTATCTCAATAACGGTTAATTTGCCCGACGCTCCCCTCAGTATCAAACCTTATTTTTATAATTTTCGATTAATTGATTAACTCTTTCCACTGATATGTTTAATGCTTCAGCTATTTTTTCTTTATCTAAACCAATCTTATTGAGACCAATTACAGCCTCTACTTCTTTCTTTTCTAATGGGCTTTTTTATGTGTATCGACGTAGCAATCATTACAATTGGCAAAAATTCAGGCGAATTTGCAGATAGACAATTGGCGATTGATTTTAATTTGACCGAAGGAGAATCGGCTTTGATTGACAACGTTAGCAAGGCTTTTCATGCCAAAAACAAGAAAGTCGTCGTTGTTTTGAACATCGTCGGTGTTATCGAAACAGCAACTTGGCGCGACAAAGCGGACGCAATTCTATTGTCATGGCAAGCAGGGCAGGAGACAGGCAACGCAATTGCCGATATACTGAGGGGGTCGGTGAATCCGTCAGCTAAATTGCCCACAACGTTTCCGATAAATCACAGCGACGAAGCATCATCAAAAAACTTTCCCGGGAAGGAACTCGCGCTTGTGGATGATGGCAAACCAAAACGTTTTTTCGACGGTAAACCGTCGGAAGCCGTGTACGAAGAAGGGATTTACGTCGGCTATCGCTATTTCAATACGTTTAATGTGAAAACGGCTTACCCGTTTGGTTTTGGTTTGTCTTATACGAATTTTACGTATAGCAATTTAAAATTAAGTGCTACCGCTTTTAAGGATAAAATAACGGCCACGGTAACGGTAACAAATACAGGAAAAGTGGCAGGTAAAGAGGTCGTTCAACTCTATTTGAGAACGCCCGACAGAAAATTGAGTAAGCCCGAAAGCGAGTTAAAAGCCTTCGGCAAAACAAAATTGTTGCTGCCAAATCAAGCGCAAACCCTCACGTTTACATTGAGTGTCCATGAGTTAGCATCTTTCAATACGGCTATTTCGTCATGGATTGCAGATGCAGGAACATACACCGTAAAAATCGGTAGCTCGTCCATTGACACCAAACAGACAGCAACTTTTACGCTCGATAAAGACATTGTGACGGAAAAAGTGCATAAAGTTTTAGTGCCTAAAATGGACATTAAAGAGATTAGAAAATAGGCCCCTCAGTATTTTTAGGTTTTGAATACAATCGTAGTAAGCCTTAAAGTGGCTTACTACGATTTTTTTATTTAGCCCAATTAGAAGAGACTTTTCTTAGTGATTTATGGAAAATAGTGTACTTTTGCCTATAAAATGACTTTTAAAATGCGTAAATTCAATACGTGGGGAGCCAATATAATTGCAACACATTATACTTTACCACGCCTTGATTTGATAGAAAAAGGTAGAAATTTAGTACACGACGACCGTTATTTCACGATTTGGGCACCCCGCCAAACGGGGAAAAGCACGTACTTTCGCTTGCTTGCAAACACCTTACGCGAAGAAGGTTATAAGGTGTGTTATGTCAATTTTGAAAGTTTCAAGGACGGAAGTTTAGAAGATTTGCTTATTTCTTTGAAAAATACACTTTCTGCACAATGGGAAATTCCTTTTGAAACAGAGACGCTCAATAGTGTTTTTGAACAAATAGAAAACATCCAAAATGAGAAATGTGTCTTGATTATTGACGAAGTAGAGGGTATAAATCCTGAATATTTCGGTAGCGTTCTTCACGCTACACGTAAGGCATATCATTCTCGAGAAACGCATTGTTTGAAATCGGTCATTTTGGTCGGCGTGAGCAATATTTTAGGTGTTGTAAAAGATAATGCAAGCCCTTTTAACGTGGCGGACAATTTGAATATACCCTATTTTACGGACGCCGAAACCTTAGAATTATTGAACCAACATGAGCGCGAAACAGGGCAATTATTCGACCCCTCAGTAAAAGCAAAAATTTCAGCGATTACGGCCAATCAACCTGGCCTTGTGAACGGTTTTGCCGCACAACTGATTGAAAATCAACCTAATAAACCTGTTTTAGATTATCAAGATTACATCATCGTCGAGAACAATTATTTGAAATTTGCCTTAGATAAAAACGTGTCTAACATCATCAATAAAGGGGAAAAACACCGTGCTTTTGTGGAGCGTTTGCTGTTTACAGAAACCAAAATTCCTTTTCAAATTTATCGAGATACCATCAAAGATTTATATGTGAATGGCGTCATTACGTATGATGCGGATGGCTATGTGACGTTTTTAGTGCCTTTGTACCGAAAATGTCTTTATTCTGCTTTTTATCCTAAGGAATGCGAAATAAATAAAAGCGTATTTTCATACACACTGTTTTTCGCTGCGCGAAAAAGGCGTGCGTGGAGAAAATCTATCGGAGGCAGCT
>JAYSRS010000442.1:0-11339 GCA_043720935.1 Saprospiraceae bacterium | reverse complement strand
ACCCATTAATCCGTAAAAATCAAATAACTTTTGCCTCCTCGTGTAAGAGCCTTACCAACTCCGTCATATCATCAGCCGCAATCATTTTCACTCCCGCTTTAGACGGCGGCAATTCAAAACTACTCACTACTGAGGGGTCATTAAACGGTTGCGGTGCAACGACAGCAAGCGGTTTTGATTTCGCTTTCATAATGCCCATCATATTCGGAATGCGTTGTTCGGCCATGCCTTTTGCGGCGGACACGACAAACGGCGTAGCGACTTCAACTTCTTCGATGCCGCCTTCAATATCGCGCTCAATTGTGGCCACATTGCCCGACATATTGAGTTTTGAGGCATACGAAATAAACGGGGCGTCAAGGTATTCGGCCACCATTGCCCCCACTTCCGAGCCGTTGTAGTCAATCGTTTCTTTACCCGTAAACACGATGTCGAAACCTTTATCTTTGGCGTATTCGGCAATTTGAAAGGCCGTTCCCATCGCACTTTTAGCGTCGAGGTCAATTCTGACGGCGTCGTTTGCATCAAGTGCCAAGCCTTTGCGGATAATTTGGTCATTTTCGGCCAAACCGACGTTGATAAGCGTCACAGTGCCGCTTGTAGCTTTCGCCAAATCAATCGCACGAACGAGGGCGTACCATTCGTCGTAGGGATTCATAATAAATTGAACACCTGCCGCATTGAAGGCCGTTGAATCGCCATTAAACGAGATTTTAGCCGTCGTATCGGGTGTTTTTGAGACACAAACAAGAATTTTCATTGCTGAATATTTGAAATAGTTGGTAAAAAGTTCTTAAATAATGATGAACGATGAATGATAAATAATGAATCGCTAAATCATTGATTATCAATTAATTGTGAACTGAAATTAACCACATTTGATTTGTAAATGCTTCATTAAAACCCAACAATTGATAAAAGGTTGCGTCAAATTTCAGTCCGCAAATATAGACAAGTTTTTGTAATTGGAAAATTTTAGCGAATATTCGCTAAAAAAATATTATTGTAGATATGAACTCAAAATATAAGGAAACGAGTGACGGCGGCTTGGCAGTAAATGTGCCGATTAGTTTGAGTGAGTGTTAGAAAAAGAGGCCCCTCAGTACAAAATACTGAGGGGCCTCTTTTTTATAAAAAATAAAGCCGTTTATTTGCCCTTTCGTTATTGCCCTAACGTCGGCGCCGTTCAAAACCTCGCCGACGTTGTAACCTATTCATCATTCATCATTCATCATTACATTTTATGAGTCATCACCACAAAGTAGGCTTGCCTTATTGCCAAAATTGTCATTATCCGATTGCAGAATTGGATAAATTTTGTCCGAATTGTGGACAACAAAACACGGACGGTCATGTGTCGTTGCATGATTTGTGGCATGAAGTGACGCATTATTTCATGCACGTTGACAATAAAATATTTGTCACTTTGCGCGATTTATTGATGCCCGGAAAACTGACGGATGAATTTTTTAAAGGACATCGCAAGCGGTATATTCATCCGATTAATTTGTTTTTTGTCGTCGGTGTCATTATGCCTTACATTATGAGTAGCGTGTGGCACAAAACGGCGGCGGAAAATCATTTAGACGAGGGCTTTATCAAGGAAAAACAGTTGTACCGCAACGATTTGTTGTTTGAAATGGACTCAACGATAAAGCAGAACAGCAGCCGTTTTAACAGCAATGTTCGCCCCGTTTTAGACTCTTTTCTGTTGGAAAATTACCAACGTGCCAACGTTAAATGGTCAAAAATTGACACATCAGATAATGGTTATATGACACGTTATTACATGACGTTGGACAAAATGCAAAACGCGCGTAAGGCTATCAAGATGTTGTCTGATACGATACAAATAGACAAAGGTTTTGTGGATAAACCGTTGATGAACAATCGTTTAGGAGAATATGAAGCCTATTTATCGAAACTGAAATACGATAGCATTCAGATGATTGCAAAAGTCGCTGAGATGAAAGGTAAGCCTTATAAAGATATAGAACAAAAATGGGCAGCAGGGATGATGGGTTTCAGTTATGGTAAAAGTTTGGCCATGAAAGGCAACAAACCCAAACCGCTCACTTTCGACAGTATTATGCATTATCCTGCGAATTATGACCCGATTCAAGCGGGCCGCGATTCGGTCAGACGTATTATAAAAAGAGATTCCGTAAAATTGGATATTTTAACGGGTTCAAAGTTGAAAATTGACGAACTAGACCTGTCAAGTATGTCGGTTGATGCCCTTATTGAGCAATACAAAGTGACGGATTGGAAAGAGAAAATAATAGTCAAACAGGCCAAGAAATTCGGGGAAGGCGGCATGGACAGTTTGATGAAAGTCTATAATGAAAAATCAACTTGGATAACGATATTGAGCATCATTCCTGCCGCGTTGTTGTTGCTGTTGATGTATAAAAGTCAAAATAAATTGTACGTTGAACACCTCGTTTTTCTGATTCATTACAGTACACTTAGTTTTATTGTCTCCGCTTTGATGTTAATCCCGTATGATTGGGTAAAGTATTTGTCTATGGTTGTGAGTTTTGTGGTTTTGATTTTAGGCATAAAACGATTTTACAAGCAAAATTGGGGTAAAACAATCCTTAAATCCGTTATTTTTTATGTTTTTTATGCTATTTTAGGAATAATTATTACCTTTATTGGTATTGCGTTAAGCATTTTATTGACTTAAAAAACAGCTATTTTGCATTTTATACTGAGGGGGCGGTTTTTATTAATTTAACCTTGACGACGTTTAACATTCATCAGAATGTTATTTCAACTTAATGTACTCTTTATTTTCCTACTAAATCAATAAAAAATATCGTCATTGCGAGGCACGAAGCAATGACAATTGACTGCGAATATCTTAAAGATTGCTTCGTGCCTCGCAATGACAACCTGCTTAGTGAATATTATGGGTAAAATAACAGTACATTAAATTGAAATCATACCCTTTACAAAATCTTTAATATTTCGTAAAGGGTCTTAATACTTATTCATCATTCATACTTTATCATTCATCATTTACACGTTGAAAATCCTTGTTTTAACATCTCGTTTCCCTTTTCCATTAGAAAAAGGGGATAAATTACGCATCTACAATCAGATGCAAGCCTTGTCACGTGCGGGACATGAGATAATTTTAATTGCTTTAACGGAAGAATTAATTAGTGATAATGAGTTAAAAGAATTAAAACCATTTTGTACAAATGTTTATGCGTTACGCTTAACTAAATTAGCGATTTTTAACAACATTTTGCAAAATATACTGAGGGGTATTAAATTGCCTTTTCAGGTTGCTTATTTTTTTAATTCACAAATTAAAAAACAAATAAACGACATTGTAATTGATACACAACCCGACCACATTTATTGTCATTTAGTGAGAATGTCAGAATACGTAAAAGGCGTTACGAATGTACCAAAAACACTTGATTTTATGGATGCTTTTGGCGCGGGAACTAAACGACGGGCGGCAATTTCAACCATTTTTACGCGCTTTTTATGGCATTTTGAAGCAAAATTAATGTTAAATTACGAAAAACACATTGCGCCATATTTTAACAATTTAATCATTATTTCGGAACAAGACCGTGAGCGATTGCCTATTTCTAAATCGTTAATTACAGTTGTTGGTAATGGTGTAGATATTGATTATTTTAGTTTAATTAATTATGAAAAAAAGAATTTAGAACAACTAAAATATAGCTTAGATGTACTTAAAGAAGAATTAGCATTAAATAAAAACAAGTTAGCAATAAATAAAACGCAATTAATTAATCAACAATTAGAATTAAACGATAATGAATTAATTGATGATGAATTAAATAGAATTAATAACGAATTAGAAGCTATAAAAAGTGATTCAGAATTAAAAAATAATTCAGAATTAAATAAAAACAATTCAGAAAAAGATAAAACGCCCTTAGAATTAATTAAACAACACACGAATTTAATTAAAAGATATGACGTTTGCTTTGTTGGCAATTTAGGTTATTATTCCAATGTTGAAGCCGTGCGTTTTTTAGTTAAAAAGATAGTGCCTTTATTAAAAAAAGCAAAACCTGACATTAAAATCCTCATTGCGGGTGCGCGACCGACAACGGAAATTCAGTATTTAGGCAATGAAAACATAACTGTTTTAGGTTGGTTAGACGATATTAGAGCCGCTTACGTTAATTCTCGGATATTAGTCGCGCCTTTAATGCACGGCATTGGCCAACAAAATAAGATATTGGAAGCGATGGCGATGCACGTGCCTGTTGTGTCAACAAGCCGCGTCAATAATGCAATTGGTGCAACGCCCGAAACCGAAATTTTAGTCGCTGATACTGAGGGGATCTTCGCCGAACAGATTTTGAGATTGTTGCAAGACATTGATTTACAGAATCTTATGTCTGATAATGGACGTACATTTGTGGAAAAACGTTATTCGTGGGCGGGGGCAACGGTTGCTTTGGAAAGATTAATTTCGGGCAGACGTTCAGAAAACTTTTAAAGTTCCCCGAACGTTTTTTCGCACAATTGAATCGAGATAATTTAATCAATCAGCACATTGTTTACCGCGCTTTTGGGATTCATCCACCCCCACATTCATTAGTATAAATCTGATGTTACGCAACGGCCCACTGATTGGACTGATACGACTGATTTACACATGATTTTTTCCGTAATCGTTTTCTTTAAAAAAGAAATCCTTTTAAATCAGTCGTATCAGTCCAATCTGTGAGCCATTTTAGCCACTTTAACATAAGTAAATATTCAAAAAGCCTTAAAAGCGTACTGTTTTTAAGGCTTTTTGAGCATTTATACTGAGGGGTCTCTTTTCCAATTTATTTATCTGCCGAACTGTGCAGCAACTCCAAACCGACGCACGAACGCGGCTTAAAACCCGTCCATAATTTATCGTTGGCGTTTTCTTTTACGTCTAAAAATTTAGCATAATCTTTTTTCTTCAAATGAATGCCTAAAAACGCCGTTACAAAGTGTTGATTTATGTTATTTATACGGCGTTCATTCCAAGCAGGTTCGGCATAGCGATAGTATTCGTCGAAATGCAAACCCGCTTGCATAGACGCCGCAGGTGGCGGATTTGGCGCGACATTATGGCGCGCATTAGCGTAAGTCAACAGATAACGGTCGGCATTGACGACGCCTTTGTAAAGTGCTTTTATGCCATCTTCATAGCCCGAAATATCGTCTTGACTGCCCGCAACGAAGAAAACGGGTACTTTTACGCCTTTCAAACCCTCGGCATCCCACACATTGCGCTGCATGCCCCACGGGGCGAAGGCGACAACGGCTTTTATGCGCGCATCTATCGAGGCTTTGTAGTCAGGATTGTTTGTTGTCCGCGATTGCAAGGCTTTGCTACCACCCGACATGACGGTAAAAAAAGTGTCCATTTTGCCGCTATAACCCGCACCAACGACGTTCAACGCGCCATAACCGCCCATCGAATAGCCAATCAAGGCCGTGTTGTTGACATCTACCAAGCCTTGCAAAAAGCCTTTCGTTTTGCTCAAAATCGCCATTTCATTCAACACAAATAAGTCATCTTTCGACCGATTCAAGAGCGTACTTTGAAACCCGTTCGCATCTCGAAAAGTGGATTCGGTATGGTCAATCGCCACAACAACGTAGCCTTTTGAAGCCAAATTCTCCGTTAAATACGACAAAAGCAGCCGCGAACCGACGTAACCATGCGACACAATGACCAACGGAAACGCCCCGTCCGCATACTGAGGGGCCGCATTACGCACCGCCCGACCCGCGTAGGTGAAGGGAATCAGAGGCCGTTTTTTATCGCTCGAATTGCCCAAAACCTCGTCATATACAACGCGTTCAGGCGTTCCCACAGGCACAATTGCAGGATACCACACCTCGATTTTCAAAGGACGGTCATACAAAGGGTCAATGCCGTCTTTGCTTTTCAACACGTCAATTTGGCCTTTATTGACCAAATCCAAGGTTTGAACACCAATTTTATACGGCCCACGCGCCGACAATTCAGGTGCATCGGGCAAGGCATCACCGACGATAAATTCGTCATTGGTTTGGGCATTCAGAATGGACAAACAAAAAATAAAACCGAGTAAAATAACGGGCTTGGCGAATAAGGGCATAGTCATTTTTTCTAATTGATTTTAATGATTTAAGGAAAGAAATTTATCATTTTTAATAGACGTAAAGATGTTAATTGTTTGAATAAAAACGGCGTTTTACTGAGGGGTATATTAAATTTAATAAATATTTTTTGTTTTAAAATACAGCAAAATAATATTAATTTTGTTTTGAAATCTGATTACCTGTTTTATATTTGTGCTTTTAAACCATCTAATTCATCTTAAAAACATACACGTATGAAAGATTCTTCTCTATTACCGTCCGACTATCGAGCTTGGCTCGATGATGTAAAAATCACGATTCGCTCTACTCAAATCAAGGCCGCCTTTTCAGTCAATGAAAAAATGATTCAATTGTATTGGTATCTCGGCAAAATGATGGAAGAAAAAATCCAAGAATCCCATTGGGGAGAAGGAATTATCAAGCGCATTGCGAGCGATTTGAAAACGGAATTTCCGCATTTGTCGGGATTTTCAAGGAGCAATTTGTTTTGCATGCGGCAATTCTATTGCTTCTATTGTCATGCTGACATAAAAGTCCAACAGCTTGTTGGACAAATTCCATGGGGTCATAACATACTGATTTTCAGGAAGTTAAAGACTGTGGATAACGCTGTTTTCTATCTCCATACCACGATTCAAAACAATTGGTCGACAATATCCCTTAAAAATAGGCGAAAAAGAGTACGCTATTGACCTCCTTTTTTATCACATTCGCTTACGTTGTTTTGTGGTTATTGACCTAAAAATGCGCGATTTTGAACCCGAACATACAGGAAAGATGAATTTTTATTTGTCCGCAATAGATGATTTATTAAAGCACGAAATGGATAATCCGAGTATTGGTGTTATTTTGTGCAAGTCAAAAGATAAATTTGAAGTCGAATACGCTTTACGAGATTTAAACAAACCCATTGGCGTAAGTGATTGGGTATTGACGGAAAAACTGCCCGATAACCTGCAATCTGCTTTTCCGACTATTGAGCAGTTGGAACAAGAGCTTAATATGCGCTTGAAATGACTTAACAAAAATGCCGTTTTTTTAGTCAAAAGTGACTTAAAAACGGCGTTTTTACTGAGGGGGTCTGATTGCTAAATATATTTGCAAATAATTTTAAAAATCAGTATTTTTTCAATGTTTAAAAACGTAGTTTGTTCGATGATAAAAAAAATATTTTATATCTTAATCACTTCATTATCAATCAGTTGCACGACCTACAAATCGGCTATTCATGCCGACAAATCCGATTTAACCATCGCTTTTGGCTCGTGCAACAACCATAAAAAAGAGAATTTTTTATTGATAATCAATGAATTACAAAAGGTTACAATCTGACGCGGGTTTGAAACCCGCGTCAGATTTTTCTAAAAATATATAAAACGCACCCCTCAGTATAAATCCTATTTTTGCTCAAAATATTTGTTGAGAAAAGAAAAAATACCCGCACTTTTGGGATTTCTATCAACTCTATTTTTCACTCATTTAAAACGCTCAATTGCGTCATGAAATACACCACTTTTACTGCGTTTTTGTTGGCATTTCTCCTGTTTTCTTGCAAAGAAACGCCCAAAACAACCGACAATGCCGCCGCACAGGCCGCTGATTCGACCGCAAACCGAGGTATCGGCAGCACGCCTACTACCCCACCCGATTCGCTCATCGTTGAGGTTGATTCGATGGGCAAAGTTATGCTCGGCAATCGCTCCGTCACTTTGGACAATCTGCCAAAAGCCCTTGTGGACAGCTCAAATGCGTTGAAAAAAACAACGGGACACGCACCCACAACTATCACGTACAAGTCGCGGGGGGCAATGATGGGTATTCGCGGGGCTGTGCATGATGCGATTGAAGAGGCGCAAGATTCGTTGAAAAAAATGAAAAAATAAATTGATTTTATCGGCCTAACGTCGTCGAGGTTTTAAACCTCGACGACGTTTATTCAACATTTTAAAACCTTTCGTGTGGCAGAACAAACGTCTAAAATATCGCCTCAAATTATTGATAATAAAGGAGATAGAAATAATATAAAAAACTATATCAAATGGGTATCTCTAGGTCTTTTAATGTTGGCAACGGGTTGGATGCTCGCAGATATACTTTTCGGTACGCCCAAACCGCCGCCGTATATTGAGCCGACTGTCCTTCAAAAAGGCGGTTATCGCGTTCATTTTCAAGACAAAGCGTTCGATATTTATTGCGTACCGATGGCTCTAAACGGCTTGCAATTGTTGTGTACAGATGAACAAAAAGTACCTTTTCAAGACATCAAAACGCTCAAAAGTTATTGTCAAAGTCAGCAAAAACAACTCGTTTTCGCCATGAATGTGGGGATGTACACGACCGAAAACCTGCCAAAAGGCTTGTACATTGAGCAAAAACAAACGCTTGTGGCCTTAGACACGGCGCAAACAGGTTTTGGTAATTTCTATTTACAACCGAATGGCGTTTTCAGTTTTGACGATACGAGTGCCGTGATTTTAGACACTAAAACGTTTGAAAAACAGCTAAAACAATTCAATTACGCTACACAATCGGGGCCACTTTTGGTCGTCAATAATCAACTAAATTCCATTTTTAGCTCCTCGTCGAATAGTGGTTACATACGCAACGGCGTGGGCATAACGAATGATGGAAAAATAATATTTGCTATTTCCAATCAGCCCGTCAATTTCTACACGTTTGCTTCATTATTTAAAGAGCGTTTACAATGCCCGAACGCCTTGTTTTTGGATGGCGCAATTTCAAAAATGTACGCACCCGATATTCAACGGTTTGATTTGGATGGAGATTTAGGGCCGTTTGTGGTTTTAACGCAAGGTTTTATGAAACAATAATTAATTTGTAAAAACCTATGTCAACAATGCGGTTGACCACAAAAGTTTAGGTGTTTGGTCTGACGCGGCGTTTAAAATGACGCTTTCACAAACCGTTGATTGCCACTAAAAAAATAGTTTTTAACGCTCAAAAGCCTTGAAAACGGGGTGTTTTCAAGGCTTTTGAGCGGTTATACTGAGGGAGTGTTTAGACACATTTCGTTTTCACAAAATTAAGAATTTCAGCCGCTAGATGAATAGCATTTATGACATCTACCTCGGTCGGTTCTAGCTGTACATTTGGATAGCGAAAAACAACATCTAAACCATTTAAGTCAATAGCATACAAGTAAATGCTTCTAAAACTTATGTCGGCGGCTTCACATAATTGGCATAAAGTATCTAAATTATGGGTTCGTGGTATGGCGATACTGATGTAAACGCAGTAGGCTTTAAAGGCTTTTTCAGCCGCTTGTTGCGTGTGATAAATGGCTGTTCCGTAGAACTTACCGTTCAATAGATGTTGGGCAGAGCCTAAATCTTCGTCGGCTTTATAAAGCCATTGTTCGAGAAGTGTCATAGACTATTTTACCTTCTTTTTTGATTTTATACTCTAAACTTGATGGATGATTGGCTCTATCATTAAAACTTGTTGGCGAATTGAATAGAAAATCAACTGAAAAACCGATACCTGCCAAAGCGCGGTTGCCGCGACGCCTTAAATCGAAGGTATGCTCTACGTTTTCAGGTACGACAAGCATAAAATCCAAATCGCTTTCTTCATGCGGCTCTCCCCATGCGTAAGACCCAAAAAGGTAAATCGTTAACGGCTCGTAAGTCGTCGCTAATCGTTTTACTGCTTCCTCAATTTTAGTCGTTGATATTTTTTTCATCTTCCTTATTTTTTTTGACAAAGTTAGGTGGGTTTTTAGAATCACCAACTGTTTTTTGTTCGTTTTACATTTTCAACAAAGTTAAATCTATTGACCCAAACACTCAACTATTCCCACCCCTTTTTTTTATTCGATAGTGAGGTTTTTTGAGATATAAATGGGAAAAGCCTTGAAAATGGGGCGTTTTCAAGGCTTTTGGGCGGTTATACTGAGGGGTATGCGTTGTAACACCAAGGTTGTTTTATTTATCCTTCCCTTCAATAATAGCTATTTCAGCGTCCGTTAAGTCATAAAGCGCGTAAACGGCGGCGTCTATTTGCCGTTCTAAGTCGCTTGTATCAAGCGTTTTATCCGTTGATTTTAGCAATAATATTTGTTCAACAAGCTGAATTAACGGCAATTGACTTTCTGTCTCGGGTTCAAAAATAGGAATTTCGAGTATAGGTTCTTTATCAATTTGGTAATTGTTTCCTTGCATTTTTCCTTTGTTTTTAAGCCAAAATGCAATTAGTTTAGAATTCAACAAGCCTGTCAAATATTTTAAATCAATTCTATTGCTTTGAATTACTAAAAACGCTCTAGACACAAAACAATCAAAGTCTGTGTACGTAAATCTTGGTTCTTTAGGACATTTTCGTAGAGCAAAAATTTTTTCTCCTTCAAATAAATGCTGCTCTCTTGTTCTATGTAAACCATAGGGTGCATTATCAGAGGTGATTATGCTTTGAAATTTATCTAAATGTTCTTGAATATTAGGAAAATCGTCAATAGGTCTTTTTTCTGTTTTTTTATCAACCTTATTCACATCTGATTTTGTGTAAATAATCCAATGTGTATTTACATCATTACCAAAGTATTTAGACAACTGTTCGGTAGTGAAATATGGTTTAATTATTTCCTTTTCCTTAGCATTAAAGTTTTCTTTTTGAAATTCGGCGTTACTTAATACAAAAACCCCATCACCTACATTAAAAGCTCCATTCAGTTTTTGGGCATTCGATTTATTTACAAAATCTTGTAAAACATCAATTCCCGAGCCTACCTCAGCTTTCAAATTTCGCTCTTTATCTGCTTTTTCTCTCAAATAAAAGTTCTGCTTCTCTTTAATTTTGTTTAGTAAATCTAAATTTTTGTCTGTACTAAACGTTAATAAATTGTCTTTGAAGTTTTCTCTAATTACACTTGGATTAAGTAGAAGTGTTTGTTCTACATCTATTTTAGAAAGCATATTTAAAGCGTCCTCAATTGAAGGTTTTACATTTTGTAACTTTCTGTAATCAAAAGTGTAATCGTCAATTTTGCTGTCTTTTTTAAAAGACATTATCATAGTTTGAATAGAGGCATTATCAAATACCATAAAAGAATTAAAATCAATAAGGCTTATGATTTGAGTTCTTTTTATAATTCTATTTGGGATGTTTCATTTTGCTTGAAAAGTAGTTTACACTTTTTTAGCAAGATTTACTAAATTTGAAAAATTTAGTAAATCTGTGCGTAATTTAAAGCA
>JAYSRS010000441.1:0-3916 GCA_043720935.1 Saprospiraceae bacterium | reverse complement strand
ACGAAATCTTTAAGATTTCGTAAATGTTGGTAATCAACGCTTTACGTATTAAGATTTTACTAGAAAATAGGTTTGTACCATAAAGCAGATAATTCCGTTAGATTTTACTGATAATCTCAATCAGAGAACGGCGTCATTGCGAGGCACGAAGCAATCTTTGGGTTTAGTAGTCTGCTGAAACAAACAGATTGCTTCGTGCCTCGCAATGACAACGTTTCTTAGCTAAAATTTGGTATATAAATAGTTGATAATCAATTATTTAGCTCAGAATTGACATCGTTTAGAGAGCCTTTAAAGTTTCTTAAAGTTAGTGTGACCCCCTCAGTATTTAACGAAAAAAAGCCTTGAAAACAGCAGTTTTTAAGGCTTTTTTAGTTTTTTTATCCAAATTCAACGAGTTCTTTGACTATTCTAACCAATTCGTCATTGTCGAAAGGTTTAATCAAATAGACTTCGCCGCCGCTTGCGTAGCCTTTCATTTTATCGTTTGGTGTACCTTTGGCGGTGAGAAAAACGATGTGGACATCTTCCATATCGGGTGTATTTCTAATGCGTTGTGCCACTTCAAAACCATCGAGTTCGGGCATCATCACGTCTAAAACAATAATGTCGGGACGGAAAGATGCTGCTACGTCAAGGGCTTGCTGCCCGCCGAAGGCTTTTTGGATGGTGTAGCCTTCTTTTTTGAGCAAAAACTCAATGGCCAAGAGGATATTGGGTTCATCGTCCACTAATAAGACCCGCTTGGGTTCGTTTAATACTGCCATTTGTAAGATATTTATATTTTAAGCTGTCGAAGATTTCAAATGTCAGACGTTCTTGCGAGGAGCGAAGCAATCAAATTTCAAGGTGTGATAAGTGAATTACCAATAAGTTGAAAAATGAAGCTGTACGTTTTATTTGAAATCACTTCTAATGTTGTTTATAAAAGATAAAGTTACGATTTTTATTAAATTTAAAGTGTTTTTTTAGGTGTTTTAAATCTTAATCGGCAATTTGACGATAAAAGTTGCGCCATTTCCCACCGTGCTTTCCACCGAAATACTGCCTTTGTGGTGTTCTATAATTTCCTTCGTGATGAACAAACCAAGGCCGCTGCCCGTCGGTTTGCCCTGCGTCGGGTCGTTAAGTTGCGTGAATCGGTCGAAAATAAAGGCTTGTTTGTCTTCGGGAATCCCGTTGCCATTGTCAGTAATTTTTAGAACGGCATAGTCGTTTTTGGTCGCCAAATTAACGGTTAGTTGTCCCCCCTCAGTACTGGTAAATTTTACGGCGTTCGACAGCAAATTGACGATAACTTGCGTAATGCGGTCAACATCACCCGTGAGCGTAATCGCTTGTTTATCAACAATTTGCAACGTATGTTTGATGTCTTTTTCTTTCAAAGCGGGGCCAAAGCTTTTATAAATGCGCGTTGTCAATTCTGTAAAATTGACGGCTTCGGCTTTCCATTCATAGGCATTAAATTGTATTTTTTCAATATCCAAAACTTGATTGATTAAGCGGGTAATACGCTCGGTTTCAAGGACAATTATCTCCAAAAATTCATCATGTTGCGCCTTTGGTAAATCGGGATTGTCTTTCAAAATTCTCGACAAAGCCTTGATTGAGGTCATGGGCGTCCGCAGCTCATGCGTGATTGTGGTGACAAAATCGGCTTTCAGATGGTCTAGCTCTTTGAGTTGGTCGTTGGCAAGTCGCAATTGTTGGCTCGTTTCTTCCAATTCCTTTGATTTTCGATTCAATTCGTTGTTTGTTGAGATAACTTCTTGGGTTGTGTCCAAAATGTTGAGCATTTCCTCCAACGTAATCGGGTCTTCCATTACGACCGAACTCATGAGGATTTTTGCTGATACCGCACCTAACGCACCCGCCAAAAGCGTTTCGACATAATTGACCAATTCGACTTTTGCTTTGGTCGTTTTTGAGAGGTTGATATTGTGTTCTTCTTCATACGTTCGGAGTAAAAATGTTGTACGGTTTTCACCCAAAAAACGGGTTAAAAGGAAGGTTAAATCGCTCATTTTGGCTTCTCTACGTCCAATTTCTATGTCATTCCCACCATTTATGTACTTACTAATGTTTACAAAATAGTCGGCTTGCGTGGCTTCAATTGTGTTTTGTTTTGTACACAAGGAGACGACAATGAAGGTTGAAAAATTGAGTAGTAAACTCCAAATCGCGGCGTGAGAAATTTGGTCGTAGCCTTCCAAACCAAACAACGCGTGCGGATTGAGCCACCACTGACCAAAATAACCATCCGTCAAAATTGATTTAGGCAGGATGCCATAGTCGGCCAAAGTCGGTATGGGTAGGGTAATGGCCCAAATGAAAAAACCAATTAACAAACCCCAAATTGCTCCTGATTTTGTTGCTTTTTTCCAAAAAAGACCTAAAAATACTGAGGGGCCAAATTGGGCAACTGCCGCAAAAGACACCAAACCAATGGAGACCAATGCTCGATTTGTGGCGATGGTTCGGACGTAGTAAAAGGCCAAAAGAATGATTAAAGCGATGGAAAAACGCCGAATACCCAATACCCAAGCCGAAAAATCAGCCTTTTGGTTGTCGCGTCGGGCTAACCAAGTGAGTAAGGGCGGCAACAAAATATGATTGGAGAACATAATGCTTAAAGCATTGACTTCCACGATAACCATGCTCGTTGAGGCCGAAAAACCGCCGATGAAAACCAAGAGGGCAATCATGTTGCGGCCATTTTGGAGGGGCAATTCCAAGACAAAAGTGTCGGGTCGAATGTCCGTCCCTTGAAATTGAAGGACACCCGCGAGGGCGATGGGTAAAACAAAGATATTGATAATTAACAAATATAAAGGAAAGAGCCAAATCGCTTTGTAAACGTGGTTCGGGTCAGAATTTTCGACAACGGCAATGTGAAATTGGCGGGGCAATAAAATAATGGCAAACATAGACAATAAACCCAGCCAAAACCACTCGGACGGCGATGTGCCTTCGCCCAAAAACAGGCGTTTTGCGGTCAACGGATTGTTGAAAGCCTGTTGAAAAAGGTCGCCAAAACCGTTGTAAAGGCTGTACGTAACGAAAATGCCGACGGTCAGAAACGCCATTAATTTGACGATGGATTCAAAGGCAATTGCGGCTACCATGCCTTCGTGTCGCTCGTTTGGTTCGAGGTTTCTAGCCCCAAAAAGTATGGTAAAAAGAATCAATAAAATGGCAATGTAGAACGCCGTGGAGTAATAAAACGAAAAACCTTCGGCATTTGCGAGCGTGTTCATGGCTTCTTGCATACCCGCAAGCACCATAAAACTGTCCGAAATGGCCTTCAATTGTAGCGAAATGTAGGGAATTATGCTAAAAAAACAGATAATCGTTACTAAAACGCCCAAAAAATTGCTTTTGCCGTAGCGACTTGATATAAAATCGGCGATGGACGTGATGCGCTGATTTTTAGAAATCAAAATAATTTTTTTTAAGACAACAAACCACAAAGCTGCGCCCATACAGACGCCTGTGTAGATGGGGAGAAAACCTAAACCTGACTTGACGGATTTGCCAACTGACCCATAAAACGTCCAAGCCGTGCAATAGACAGCGAGCGACAACGAATAAATATAAGGATTATTCGCCCAATGTCGTCCTTTTGCAGCTTCGCGGTCGGTGATGAAAGCGATTAAAAACAGAACGACAATGTAGATGATGGAACAAACGACAAAAACGTTGATATTCATAATTTAGGAAGTTTTGAGTTTTGAGTTTTGGGTTTTGAGTTTTGAGTGGTGTGATTTGTACCCAATAGATACCCCCTCAGTATTTTGAGAATTAATATGCCTAAAACGTCTAAGGAACGTTGAAAAAATACTGAGGGGGTATCTATTGGGTACAAATCACACCACTCAAAACTCAAAACCCAAAACTCAAAACTCAAAACTTCCTA
>JAYSRS010000440.1:0-3917 GCA_043720935.1 Saprospiraceae bacterium | reverse complement strand
ACTATCTGCCTATATGTTCCAAAAAAAAAGATGTTACCTTTATTCTAATGTTTAAAACGCTTTTTTATGAAAAAAATAGCTAAAATACTGAGGGGTCTAAAAGTTAAGCAAATCATTGGTGACGACGCCCGTGAGGTGGCTCAAATCATTTTTGATAGCCGAAAGGCAGCCCCAAATTGCCTTTTCGTGGCCGTAAAAGGGACGCAAGTAGATGGACATTCTTACATTCAAAAAGTAATTGAAAATGGGGCGATTGCCGTCATTTGTGAGAATTTACCTACGCATTTGCCCGAAAATGTCACGTTTATCGTTGTCGAAAATGCGGCGGAAACGCTTGGTTTGGCGGCAGCTAATTTCTATGACAATCCGACCGAAAAATTTAAAGTCGTCGGTATCACGGGGACGAACGGTAAGACTTCGACTGCCACTTTACTCTACGATTTGTTTTCAAATATGGGCTACAAATGCGGCTTGATTTCGACGGTTGAATACCGCATTGCGGGAAAAATTATCCCTTCTACACACACGACGCCCGACCAAATTGCCTTACAAAGCTTGTTTTCAACGATGGCTACTGAGGGGTGCGATTATGGATTTATGGAGGTGTCGAGCCATGCGTTGGAACAAAACAGGACGGCAGGGATTCAATTTGCAGGGGCAATTTTTTCTAATATCACCCACGACCATTTGGATTATCATAAAACATTTGACAATTATATCGCGGCAAAAAAACGCTTGTTCGATGGTTTGCCAAAAACCGCTTTTGCACTGACAAATAACGACGACCGAAACGGGAAAGTGATGCTGCAGAACACGAAAGCGGAGAAAAATAGCTACGCTTTACGGAAAATAGCCACTTTTAAGGCTAAAATCCTTGATAATAGCTTGTTAGGCTTGCATTTAGACATGGATGGGCAAGACTTTTTTGCGCGGATGATTGGTGAATTTAATGCCTATAATTTGCTCGCCGTTTATTCAGCAGCCGTACTTTTGGGTGCAGATAAGACGGAAATTTTGACCACATTGAGCGACCTCAAAGGTGCAGAAGGCCGCTTCGATTATGTCCGACACCCAACAACAGGCGTAATTGGCATCGTGGACTACGCACATACGCCCGATGCTCTTGAAAAAGTGTTGGAAACCGTCCGTCAACTTCGGAAAACAGGTCAAAAAATCATCACGCTAACGGGTGCAGGTGGCGACCGCGACCCTGTAAAACGGCGTTTTATGGGTAAAATTGGTGCAAATTTGAGCGATACCTTGATTCTGACATCCGATAATCCGCGTTCAGAAGACCCCCTCAGTATTATTGAACAAATGAAGGTGGACTTAACCGACAACGACCGTTCAAAAGTCCTTGAAATCGCTGACCGTCGGCAAGCCATTCGTACAGCAGTTAAATTGGCCCAAGATGGCGACATTGTATTATTAGCTGGAAAAGGACATGAAAAATATCAAGAAATCAATGGCGTGAAGCATGATTTTGATGATAAAGTAGAGCTGCAAAAGGCGTTTGGACATTAAAATATCCTTCAAATTCTTTTAGATTAGAATGCAACATATTGAGCAGAGCCGAAAGGGGTTCGGCTCTGCAATTTTCAAAATTAACATTTAAAGTAACTCTCCAAGGGTTATAAACCCTTGGAGAGTTGGGACAGAAGAGACAATTTGTTATACACTCAGAAAAAATTACTCCTTCTGAACAAATAGCCTGTTATCAAACTAATCAGCAATGAAATAACCAAAATCAACGGAAATGCGCTCGTGTGCTCACTGTTAAAAAAAGGAATTTTAACATTCATCCCGAAAAATGAAGCAATTAAAGTCGGCACCATCAAAACGATGGTGATGGTGGTCAAGCGTTTCATCACGATATTCAAATTGTTAGAAATAATGGACGCATAAGCATCCATTGTACCGCCCAAAATATCGGTATAAACTTTCGCCATCTCAAGGGCTTGCGAGTTGTCGATGATTAAATCTTCCAACAAATCGGTCAAATCTTCATCGTTTTTGATGTGCAAAAAATCAGTCCGTTTCAATTTCATTGCCAATAACTCATTGGCATTCAAGGCATTAACAAAATAAACCAACGATTTTTCGATGCTCAACAACTGTTTGATTTCTATATTTCGGCTCGACGCATAGAGTTCTCTTTCAATCACATTGCGTTTGTGATTCAGACTCCGAAGGCTCGCCAAATAGCGGTTAACGGTTTGTTCTAGAATCAAAAGCACAAAACGTTGCTCATTTACGGGGTCAAAATGCCGTACTTTTTCCTCTAAAAACTGATTAATTACGGGATTTTCAAACGCGCAAATCGTGATAACGTGCTCAATTGTAATGATAATGCCGACGGGAACGGCCATGTAGATTGCTTGATTTTCTTCGTCAATACCGTTGTTGACCATCGGCGTCGAGATGATAATAAGGCGCACATCATCCTCTCGTTCATAGCGAGGCCGCTCGTCAATGTCGAGTGGGTCGGTCAAAAAATCAAGGGGAATGAGGTATTTTTCAGCGAATTGCTCAATTTCATCGCGTCGAAAAGGTGGGGATAAGTTAATCCAGCAGCCCACTTCTGGCTCTTGCAGCTCCGTGAGTTGCCCTTTCTGCTTTGCGTAGTACCGAATCATAAGAATAATTGTCCATTTTTGATGTGTTGATGAAGAAAAAAAGGTTCGATACTGAGGGGTACATTTTTAATTAAGAATTAAAAATTAAAAATTAAAAGGAAAGCATTAAGAACGGTATTGATTAATGATAGCTCGTTTTTCGGCGGCAAAGCTAATGCGATTTTTTGATAAAAATTTTAGATAGCAGATAAAATGGTAGCTACCGATACTATTTAAAACCATGCAACTTTACGTATTACCAAACGTCATTTGGATTGGATATGAACGCTTAAGGTTATATTCCGATGAAAAATTGTGGCCGCTTTAATACGTTTAGACGTTTTAAAGTGGTTTTTTTATGAACATAAATGTTTTAATCAAGGCAATTTTAAAGGCTAAACAGCGTTTTGAGGCAAACTAAAATCATTAACGCGTACATACAGTAGAAACGATTAATCTAACAAATTACAGCCTTGATAAAACAATCATTTCAGGCAGTTTTTGGCATCCTAAAAGCATTAAAGTAGGCATTTGGAACACATTTGACGAAAAAGGAGACCTTATAAAGACAGAAAATTATCGTTTCATGTCGTCTAACAATGAAAAACAGCGACTGATTATCAACCGTTATCTTGAACTTATAGAACAGCTCAAAAAAGAATAGAAGCACCCCCTCAGTATTTTCGCCTATTTCAAGCCTAAACCCTTCGGTTTTAGCCGTATTTGTCTAAATTTGCCCCGTCACCGATAGAAATAATTAAAAATTAAAAATTAAAAATTAAGGCATTGTACGTACGTAATATATGCTAATACTTTGAATATCAGACTTTTACGCCTGTTTTTAATTCTTAATTTTTAATTTTTAATTCGAAAAAGCATACTCATTTCTTGACCATTCAATTTTGATATGAAACAAGTTTTTATTCTTGCCTGCATTTTTATTTGCAACGTTTCCAGCAATTTGAGCGCGCAATGCAACCGCCCGAATCCATCGGACAACCCATGTAACGCCTCGACGTTTTGCAACACCGCGCAACTCGACGCCTTTTGCTCGGTTGTCCCGACGCCGATTGCCAACAAAGTCTATATGAAACCGAACGGTTTTTGCGGCTCGTTGGAAAGCCCAAGTTGGTTCAAATTCGTTGCTGAATCCGCCAACTTAACCCTTCGCCTCATATCGGGCGGTTGCGGTGCGGACGGCGTTCAAGCGGTCATGTTGTCGGCTACAAATTGTAGTGATTCAGCCACTTACACAGCGGTTTCGACCTGTTCAAACCCGACAGGTAGTCAACCTGTTGCGAC
>JAYSRS010000439.1:0-3919 GCA_043720935.1 Saprospiraceae bacterium | reverse complement strand
ATAACTTTGATAGGCATATTAAAAATAGCCGATGCGGAAAAAAAATACATCAAAATCGTTCCAACACAAGGCAATAAATCCTTTAATCACAAAATAAACGTCACAAATGGCTTAACAGATATGGTTAAATCGTTTTTTGATGAAGTCGTGTCGGTCGGTATTTGGAAGAAAGACAATAAAACGTATGAGCTTAAAGCAATAGAAAAATTGAGCATTAGCTAAGGGCTTTTTTAGTTTTATAGCTACAATGGGACACTCAGTAGATAGTCAATTTAATAGTGTCGGGTTGTTTTTGGCATAAACTTTTGGAAAGTTGCAAACTTTCCAAAAGTTGAACCCGACACTATTAAATTGACTAATTACTCAGTATTAACATTAAAAAAATGCCGAACGATACACATCGTTCGGCATTTTTAATGTAAATACTGAGGGGGTAAAATTGTACTTATAAAAGCAAAAAAGCCCTGCGAAATTCGCAAGGCTTTTAATGTGCGCTCGACCTAGGACTCGAACCTAGGACCTACGGATTAACAGTCCGCCGCTCTAACCAACTGAGCTAGTCGAGCAACTTTTTATAATATTTTTTGCTTTTCTCTAAAAGCGATGCAAATGTACAATGTTTTGATTTTAAAAAACAATCTTTGTGCCAGTTTTTTTCATTATTTTAAAAAATATTTTTACTAATTTTTATAACTACTTGATTATGAGCCTTTTAACAGTTGGGACTGTTGCGTTCGATACGATAGAAACACCCGCAGGAATTGCAGAACGCGTCATTGGCGGTTCTTGCACGTACGTCAGTATGGCTGCTTCTTATTTTACAAAAGATATTAACCTCACTGCCGTCATCGGTGATGATTTTCCGACATCGGAACTTGATTATTTCCGTTCACGGGGCATTAACTTGGATGGTTTGGAGATTAAAAAAGGGGAAAAGTCGTTTTTTTGGCATGGTCGCTACCATACAAACATGAATCAACGGGATACACTCGTAACGGATTTGAACGTTTTGGCTGATTTTAATCCTGTTTTGCCTGAAAGCTATAAAACATCGGATTTTGTGATGTTAGGTAATTTGCAACCTGACGTACAAATGAGCATTATTGACCAAATGACGGTCAAGCCCAAGCTAATCGCCTTGGATACTATGAATTTTTGGATGGATATTGCTATGAAAAGCCTCAAACGCGTTTTGAAAAAAGTCAATGTTTTGATTATCAATGACGAAGAAGCCCGTCAATTGAGTGGGGATCATTCGATTCGGAAGGCGGCCAAAACGATTTTGAAAATGGGTCCGAAGTATTTGATTATTAAAAAAGGCGAACACGGGGCGATGTTGTTTTACAAAAACGACGTTTTCTATGTACCCGCTTTGCCACTTGAAGAAGTATTTGACCCGACGGGTGCAGGTGACACCTTTGCAGGTGGTTTCATGGGTTACATCGCTTCGACGGACAAGCCGAATTTTGAAAATATGAAAAAAGCGGTTGTTTATGGTTCAGCTTTGGCGTCGTTTTGCGTTGAAAAATTCAGTACCGAAAATCTAAAATACCTTACGCGGGAGCATATCGATGCGCGTGTACAGGAGTTTGTAAAAATGGTGAAGGTTAAGGTCTAAGTTTTGAGTTTTGGGTCGCACGCAACTCAAAACCCAAAACTTACTCCCCCTCAGTATTTTGGCCATTTTTAGCCTAAAAACAAAACCCGTGCAGCCTTTCGACTACGCGGGTTTTGTTTTGTAATTAATTGATAATCAATCAGTTGAGTTTTTAAAAACGTTTGCGACAGCAGTTTCTGCTTTGGCTTTTTTACGGCGACGTAGTTGCCAAATTTTGGTAACATTCAACCAACCAACGACTTTTTTACGCGTTGTAACCGCCGAACAGTCGGTTTTGCGGTTACAACGCATAGAAAACTATACTTAAAGTCTAGTGTTACCAAGATTTTGTAGCTACGCCGCAACCTGAAGATTCCAAAGCGGAAATCGCTGCATTTACGAAATATTCAAGATTTTGTAAATGTAGTCTTTACTAAAATTCCCTTAGTTTTTACCTTCCGAATTGACTTTACGCCCACGTTCTACGCGTGAGTTGACTTCCACACGTTGAATTTTCTTCAAATCCACGAGCAAACCCGCCCATGCACTTTCCTCTTCGGCGAAGTAAAAACGGTTGTCGTATTGCACTTTTCCGAGGCGGTCTTTCCATTCAGACGCCAACAGGACATACGAGCCTTGCCGTTTCGGATTGGCCCCAAACATCAAATAACGCTTGTCGGAAGTGGCATCGAAGCCGATTGCGAAGTTGTTTTTGCCCGCCCGAAACAGAAAAGTGCCAGGTGTGCCTTTCTTAATCCGTACTTCTTCGACTTTTTCGCCTTTGACGATTTTGATTGTTCCCGAAGTGATTTCGCTCGTGCCTTCCGTCAACTGACGGCGGATGATAATATCTTCAGACAAATAGAACTGAATCTTTTGTAAGTCCGTGTCACTCCATCCGCCTTCTTGCAGAATATTCGCCGTGAAAGGACGCAGTTCGGGCGAACAACTGACGGTTGCCACTAAGCATAAAAGAGCAATAATTTTGAAAATCTGTTTTTCCATGTCTCAAATTTTTTAATACTTTTAATGGTGAAAAGTTCATTTTTTAACACTTTACTAAGCAAAAAACGCATTTTTAACAGTAGTCCTGCTTTTGACCCGCAAGTTAAAGTGGTGGCCCCTAAAAAAATAAACTTTAAAATAGCTTTAACGGGCTTTAACACTCTTTAACACTCTTTAACACTCTTTAACACATCACGCAAAGGGAAGTATTTTGTTTGGTGTCACAGAAATCGGTAATTTGAGAATAGAAAAGGTAATTGCGGCAATACTTTTGACTTACATCACCCAAACAAATAACGTGAAACATATTTTCCTCTAACTCTAAAATAAGTTGATTTATGGTAAAAGTATCTTACAAAACCTTGACACTGACTCTTTCGCTCGTCGCAACGCTTGCAAAAGCGGATTGTGTTTTTGAGCAAGGATTGCAGCCCAAAGAATTAGGCATCGGCACCATGTTGTCGTGGAGTACATCGGAAGAAACGAACAACGCGCAATTTATCGTCGAAAAATCCGAAAATGGCTTGGATTATTTGAATGTCGGCACAGTAAAAGGCGGCGGTACGCATCAAGCAAAGAAAGTATATAATTTTCTTGATGCCAAAGCAGGCGGTGCGACAAAAATATTTTATCGCTTGAAAGTCGTGGATTTTGACGGCACAACAAGTTATAGCGAAATCGCCATGATGAACCGCAAGCAAGCCAACAATTTGGCCCTCGTTCAGATGTCGAGCGAGACAACATCACGGCTTTTTAGTTGCGCAATTGACGCTTTTACAGAGGGGTCTGCCAAACTATCTTTGGTGAATGGTCAAGGTAAGATGGTTTGGGAAGGCACTCAGAAGTTTACAGATGGTTTAAATTCTGTAACGGTTGATTTGTCGGGTCAAAAAGAAGGGACGTACAAATTGCTGATTGAACTCAACAAGGAAGCGGAAATTCTTGTTATTCGCAAATCGCTCGACGACGTAGAGCGTAAAATCAACGTTGCAACAACGAAAAGGGCTTTGGGGCCAAATAGATAAAAGGAAATTTAAAAAATTATTGCGAGGCACGAAGCAATCAGATTTCAAATTTCATTGAGGGCCATCAAGTTCTCAAATTACAAAGACAAATAATTAAGTTTAAGATATTTATCAAACTGTTAAACATAAAAACAGGTAAGCACAAGCAATTTCTAGTACCTAATTAGCCACGATGTCTTTTCGTGGCTGATTTTTTTTACGGAATTATCGGCTTTATGTCGCAAAATACTGAGGGGGTGTCAGATTTAGGAAATTTGCAAAATTTCGGGAAGTTTCATTTTCCATTTAACAA
>JAYSRS010000438.1:0-3926 GCA_043720935.1 Saprospiraceae bacterium | reverse complement strand
ACAAGCTGCCTCCTAAAAAATCCTTCAGATGGCGATTTTCGAGCGCAGCGAGAAAGAGCCAGTAAAATACGCTTTTATTTACTTAACGTTCCTCAGTTTTAATTTGTCGCACATTCCCGAAGGGAATTTATGTTTATAGGATAATTTAAGGCTATTTTACTTAATCTCGAAGGAATTATATGTCATTTGTTAGCATTTTAACATACAATCCCTTCGGGATTAAAGAGAAATCGTCGTTTGTTTTTCTATAAACATATATTCCCTTTGGGAATCTAAGACGTTTTACTTTGTAGCATAAAACCGATAATTCCGTTTTGAATTTCAAATAACACAGGGTCTGTTTGAAATTTGAAATCTTTTAAAAATTGCCGCAAAGAAAGAACCTTAACTTGCTTATTTGCTTCAAAAAAGAATTTTTTTTTCCAATTCTACCCATTTCTGACAAAATATCCCTTTAATTGTCGCCTATTTTAACGCAATCTGTTCCAATGATTCCTTTTTTTATGCGCCGTTTGCTTTATGGCATGGCCGTTATGACGCTCGTGGTCTTGATTATTACGAGCATTATTTATCTCGCACCCGTTGACCCGACGCGCCTGACGTTTGGGCAGCGTTCGGACAACGCGACGGTGCAAGCCAAAAAGCGCGAATTGGGTCTTGACCAACCGCTTTATGTGCAATTAAGTTATTATCTGAATGATGTGTCACCCCTCAGTATTCACGCTAATTCTGCGGGAAATAAGGCAAAATACGCGTGGTTTCGCTTGTTTTCGGTTGGCGATAAGGCATTTGTTGTGAAGCCGCCTTACTTGCGTGAGTCGTATCAATCGGGCCGAAAAGTGAGTGATATTTTAGCGGCGGCGATTCCTCAAACGGCTATTTTGGCCTTGGCGGCGATGTTGATTGCCACAATTTTAGGCATTTTTCTAGGCGTTGTGGCGGCTTTAAAACCGAATAGTTGGTTCGATACCACGTCAATTGTGGCTTCTGTGGCAGGTTATTCGTTACCGAGTTACATTGTGGCGATGATGTTGGCCTTGGTTTTTGGCTATTGGTTGTCGGACTGGACGGGCTTAAACATTCAAGGGTCGTTGTTTGAACTCAATGATTTTGGGGACGAACAAACGGTGTGGAAAAACTTGATTTTACCCGCCGTTGCCCTTGGCATTCGCCCCGTTGCGCTCATAACACAACTCACACGTTCAACGATGTTGGACATTTTAACGATGGATTATATCCGAACGGCTAAAGCAAAAGGGCTTGGAAAGTGGGCTGTTGTGTTGAAACACGCCCTACGAAACGCGTTAAATCCCGTTACGACGGCAGTTTCGGGCTGGTTTGCGGGTCTTTTGGCGGGCGCATTTTTTGTCGAAAGTGTTTTTACGTACAATGGCCTCGGGCAAGCGACGGTGACGGCATTGTTAAATTTCGACATTCCTGTTGTCTTGGGGTGCGTGTTGTTTACGGCTTTGGTTTTTGTGGTGATGAATATTTTAGTAGATGTGTTGTATGCGGTGCTTGACCCGCGTATTCGGTTGTCCTAAAATTGTGTCACGGACTTCAGTCCGTGAATGTTTAGAGATTCACGGACTAAAATCCGTGATATAAAGTTAGAGATACAATAAAAACATGAATCATCCCGAATTTTCTATGTTAGAAAATTCGGGATGTTTCATGTATTATACTTAAATTGATATTAAGCGGCTTGTAAAATAAATGTTGCTTCAATATCAAAAGCTTTTTTTATACGTTCGGCGTGTTCAAAAGTAAATGGTTTTTGATGGCGCATAATTGCAGAAAACTCTTTTTCTGAAATGTGCAAAACATGCGCTAAATCGTTGTTTTTCAATCCTTTATGATTCATAAGCGATTGTAAAAACACAACGGCATCATCGGTTGAGCGAATGGGGAATAGTTTTAAAACGTCGTTTTCATACTGCTCAACAGCAGTTGTTAAAGTGATAAACTGCGCTTCTTTCGCAGCATTACCTTCAAATTTTTCGGCAATTAATTGCTCAATTTGCTGAAAAGCGGATTGGTATTCTAATTCATTATTAATTATCATCTTTGATAGATTTTATTTTAAATAGATGAAATATCTTCGATAGCGTCATATTCTTTATGCGTACCAATAAAACGAATAAAAACGGTGCGTGTTGAGAAAAAAATCATGGCTACAAGGCGATATTTATTGCCTCGAATATTGAAAATCCAACGATTATCGCCCACAAAATCGGCATCTCTGAAATTTTGGCGAACGTCACCGCCGTTGCGCTAATTTGCTTCTTTTACCGTTTCCATCCAATGATTTAAAGCATTTTCTGCATCAGAATAAATATCTGCGAACTCATTTAGAATTCTTTTTGTAATAATAACCATGCTTGTTTTTTGTTAGTTTTTCTCAACAATAAGGCAAATCTAATACTAAAATATTAATTCAAGAAATTTTATTTCCCCAATAAACTAAATATTTACTTAAACTGATTACTCACATCTATTAAATCATGTGCATTATACCGTTTTAAATTAATAGAATCTAAAGAAAAAAAACTAACCGTCAATTGTTGATTATTAATGTGTTCATGCAATAGGGTAGCCGCTTCTTGAAGTGTGTTAATGGCTATTGCTTCTATTTTAATCACATCATCGGCGTATAAATAATAGCTGTTGTAATAACCATTTTTTAAAATAGTAATTGTTTTATCATTTTTATTATCAAAATAGACCCCCTCAGTATTTTGGCTATTTTTTAATAAAGATTCCAGATTAAAATTAGGAATTAATTGCACCGCTTGTCCGTCGCGTTTGACAATACCCCAACTGAAAATGGGTAAAGCAAGGTCTAATTGTAAAGGATACGCTTTTAAATTGCTTAAATAGGTCTTTAAAACGTTAATATCTAAAATAGAATTAATTGTTTGTGGGTCATTCAAATCGCCTGTGTTATAAGCCATTAATAAACCCTTATCGGCGGGCGGAATACCTGTTTTTTCGCTAAATTTAATTTGATGCAACCTAATTGTTGTTGTTATTTTTAATTGTTTATTTGTTTTATTATTTAACTGCGTTTTTAATTGTTTAATTAATTGAAAATACTTAGTTTTAGTCGTGGCTGTCCAATCACAATCAATCAATAATTCGTTTATTTTATCTTTAAAAATAGTGTTTTTTAATCGTTGGTTAGTGTTTTTTAATTGTTCACTACTATTTTTTAAATCAAAATTATTATTTTCTAAATTAAAAATAGATCCCTCAGTAATTTGACTTAATTTATTGATAATTAATGTACTCAATGAATCAATTTGTGCATTATTTAAGGAGGTTAACGTGCGATTAGTCATAAAAACAGTTGGGATAATTGTATTAAAGTCCGTTAAATCGTTTTTATTAATGTTTAATTCAGAAATAGGCTCTGCAAACGTATTTAATGCCTTGTAATCAACATCAAAAAGACGCAGATACAAGGTATTTGCTTTTATATTTTGACAATATTGTGTTTCGAAATTAGTAATATTTAGTTGGCTTTTCCAATGGTGAAAAGCAATGTTTATGGTGCGGGGTTCTCGATTTTTACAATTAAATAAAAATAAAAACGGCACTAAAATGACTGTATATTTTGACATGATTTTGTAATAACGGTTATTGTAAAAAGTATTGATTAATAATTTTTAATAAGTAGGTGGACAAAATTATTTAATAACATAATAATGCACTATTTATTGGGTGTGATTTCGATTTAATGTAGGCTCATTTTACAAGTAATATCAACTAAAACGGGTCGTCATTGCGAGGCACGAAGCAATCTTTAAGGTTTTGCAGTCCGTTGAAACTTGACAGATTGCTTCGTGCCTCGCAATGACGACATTTTTTGATTGGAATTAGTGGTAAAATCTAGCATTTAATCAAAATTCATATCAAAAATTATC
>JAYSRS010000437.1:0-3932 GCA_043720935.1 Saprospiraceae bacterium | reverse complement strand
TTTTTAAGCAAAAAGTCTGCGAGAACTTAAAGATTACTTCGTCGTGCCTCCTCGCAATGACAAGCCGCTTTGGAAAAGATTAGGGGGGAAACTAAGATTTACGGAGTTTAGAAATAAGTATTTTATTGATTTATAATTACCTCCATGTTGCCTACGCCACTCAAAACCCCAAACCCCAAACTAGATAAAATACTGAGGGGCCTCTTTTTTTAATACGATACCCGAAAATGTGTCACGAAAGCGACCAAAAATCGACGCTCTGCCGACCGTTAGGCGTGTTTTTCGCCAAGTAAGCATTGTGAATATTCAACTGTAACTTTTATGAGAAAACTTTTCTTTTTACTCGCTCTTTTGATTTTGAACAATCAATTGGCGACGGCTTTCCAAACGCCTGCTGTTAATACCGATGCAGCAAAAATTACTCAACTCAACGCGTCTGCAACGGCGTTTTTGGCTCAAAATCAATTGAATGAGGCCGAAAACGTAGCCCATGAAGCTTTTGAAATTGCTTTGAAGAGTGGCGCAACGGACAGTCGTGCGGATGTGCTTGACAATCTCGGATTGGTCGCACAAGCCCGTTTTGACTACACAAATGCCATGTCTTTCTTCGTGGATGCGTTTAAAATACGCGAGGCGAGTGGCAGCAAGCGCGGTATTGCCATCTCCAAAAATAGGGTAGGGAAGGTGTTTCATTTGCAAAGCAATGATGCACAGGCGTTGACGAATTATCAAGCGGCTTTGGCTTTGTTGACAAACAGCCGTGAGGATTTGCCCGTTTTGGCCGAGACGCACCGCAATTTGGGCGATGTTCAGTTGAGCCGAAAAGTGTATGGTAAGGCAATTCAAGAATATGAAACGGCCTTGAAAATATGGTCGGAAGATTTGGAAAACATCCAAGAATCGGCGTCGCTTGCTGTCTATTTAGGCAAGGTGACGGCGGATATTGGGGACTTCGATGGCGCGATTAATAACTACAATGCGTCGCTCAATTTTCATCGACAACTCAACGACCCTTCTGGTGTCGCTTATGATTTTTTGAGTTTGTCGAAGGTTTACAATGAATTGAAAGACAATCAGTTAGCGATGGAAAATGCCGAAGGTGCGTTGGCCACGTTTACTGAAATTGGTCATCAATTTGGCGTAGCTCAAGCCAATTGTCAGTTAGGAAAAGTACATTTTCAGAACAACGATAAAGTAAAAGCGGATGGTTTTTTTGAAAAAAGCCGCGCTATACTGAGGGGCCTCGCTTTTCAACCTTCGATGCCCGAAGTGTATAAAAATATTGCGGTTGGCTATGCCGCAACGGGCGATTTTGTCAAGGCGTATGAAGCTTACGCGGACTATGCTGCCGCAAAAGATTCTTTGTTTAGCAATGAAAAATCACGCGCTTTGGTCGAAATGACGACGCGTTTTGAATCGGAATTGTCGGTAAAAGATAAAAATCGGCAATTGTTGAACTTTGAAAAAGAGAAATCAACGGAGCAAAAGCTGCGGTGGTTGCTCTTGGGCTTGGTTGGCTTTGCGGGTGTGGCGTTGTATTCGACGTACAAAAACTACCGTTTGAAACAACGCGACAATGAGAAATTGAAAACCTTGAATCTCCAAATTCAGGCGCAACATGACCAAATTTCGATTCAAAATGAAGCATTGGAAGATAAAAACAACGAATTGTCGGACAAAAATGACCGTTTAGATGCCCTTAATGCCCGTCTTGTGGAAGAAGTGGCGGAGCGCGAAAGGTCGCAAACCTCGCTTTTCTCCAAAGACCATTATCTCGCAGACATGGCGTCACGGATGCGCGACCCCCTCAGTACAATTGTTGGTTTGTCGCAAAATTTGATGAACGAAAGACCGCGAGACGACCAACGTCCGCCTATTCAAAACTTGCAATTTGCGGCAAATAATCTCTTAGTTTTAATCAATGACGCACTTGATTTCTCAAAAATTGAAGCGGGTAAGCTCTCGTTTGACAATGTTGATTTTTTATTATCTGACATCATCGACGACCACCGCAGCCGTACTGAATTGGTTAACTTTGAACTCGCCGAAAATATCCCGCAAATGCTCAACGGCGACCCAACGCGCTTGACGCAAATCACGACGTATTTGTTGAAAAATATGCGCTATTCAGTAGTGGCCAAAGACGCGTTGAAAGTTAAAATTGCACCTAATGAGTTGACCAACAATAATTTAATGTTGTCAATGCGCTTCATCAGCGACGCGCCTTTTGCGCAATCTGCGCATTGGAATACCCTTTTAGCGAGTGCCGAAGCGCATCCAGAAACGGCAGAAGCAACGCCAACAGATATTGAATTGACCTTGACACGTCGTTTGGTGGAGTTGCAAAATGGCTCGATTGAAACCGAAAAATTGACAGACGGTGGCTTTGCGGTTGTCGTTTTGTTGCCCTTCAAAGTGGTAGAAACCGATAAAAAAACCCAAAATACTGAGGGGTCTATCGCAGTGCCAACGGGTGAGTTTTTGACGGGCCAACACATCTTGGTCGTTGAAGACAACAAAATCAATCAGATGTTGGTCGCTAATATGTTGCGGAAACGCGGCGCGCAGGTGACAACGGCAAACGATGGTATTGACGGCCTCGAAGCGGTCAATCAAGGCAATTTTAACCTTGTTTTGATGGATATTCAGATGCCACGCATGGATGGCTATCGCGCCGTGGCCGAAATTCGCCGCATGAAATCAGCAAAAGCGGCCTTGCCTATCATCGCTTTGACGGCTTCAACGTACATTAATGAAAAAGAAAAAGCGCAACTCTTTGGTATGACAGACTATATCGGTAAGCCGTTCTCGCCCGATGAATTGTTGCAGAAAATTGCAAATGTGTTGGCAGTTCACGCAGTTGCGGCTGTGCCAAAGGCTATTCAAATTTGACATACGTAGTCGGCATACATTTGTCACCGTTACCAATTTGTAAGAAATTAAGTGTTTCATATTGGCATTTAAAAAAAATACCGACTGCGGCTGAAAGTGTTGTGGTTGGTATTTTTTGTAGTAAACGTGCATAAAACGTTGGCGAGGTTAAAATCTAATGTCGTCAATTTAAGGATTGTAGTATCATGTTTCAATTGTCTCCATTTTTAGATGGAGGATAAGAGCAATAAGAATATTTATCGGCTTTAGCCACAAATTTAAAGGTGGTTAAAGCCTAAGTCTTTTTGTTCATTCTAACCCTCCATCTGAAGATGGAGGCAATTGAAACAGTTAATAAGAAATCGTTAAGTTGACAACACTAGGTTAAAATCCTGTCCATTACATACGTTTTTTATTTGACCTCATTCCCGAAGGGAATTTATGTTTATAGAACAACAATTAAAGCCTATTTCCTAAATCCCGAAGGGATTATATGTAAAAATACGTGGCGATTACATACAATCCCTTCGGGATTTAAGACATTTTTTAGCTATGTTTTTCGGAATTATCGGCTTTATGGTACGGCGGACGTTCGGGGAACTTTTAAAGTTCCCCGAACGTTAATCGTATCAACGCTTGCCTCTATCAATTGTGATTATTCATATTCAAGTCCTTTCGACTTAGATTGTGCCTCATCAATCTTTCATTTTGAAACGCTAATTGCATAAATAAAAAACGTTCCAGCATTTTTTATTTAACGAACTATATACAGATTGTTGTATTTGATATAAATAAAAACGTTGTAGCGTTTTTATTTATGCAAATCATATACAGATTGTTGTATTTGATATAAATAAAAACGTTGTAGCGTTTTTTATTTCGTAAACCACATACAGATTGTTGTATTTGATATAAATAAAAACGTTGTAGCGTTTTTTATTTCGCATAATGAACTTTTGATACCTTAGGAATGCGAAATAAATAAAAGCGTATTTTCATACACACTGTTTTTCGCTGCGCGAAAAAGGCGTGCGTGGAGAAAATCTATCGGAGGCAGCTTG
>JAYSRS010000436.1:0-3935 GCA_043720935.1 Saprospiraceae bacterium | reverse complement strand
AGCTGCCTCCTAAAAAATCCTTCAGATGGCGATTTTCGAGCGCAGCGAGAAAGAGCCAGTAAAATACGCTTTTATTTACTTAACGTTCCTTAAATTAAAAAGCGGAATTATCGGCTTTATGTCGCAAAATACTGAGGGGGTGTCTAGGTTTTTGTCTAGGTTTTTGTCTAGGTTTTTGTCTAGGTTTTTGTCTAGGTTTTTGTCTAGGTTTTTGTCATTCAGAAGGAATCTTTATTCTGTGTGATTGTGTGTGTTGTCATTTAATAAAAACCTTTACGCCTACATCTACACAATAGAGATTCCTTCTGAATGACAAAAACACGCGAGTTGTGGGACTAAAATAGGAAGATGTGAGACTAAAATAGGAAGTTGTGGGACTAAACTAGGAAGTTGTGGGACTAAAATAGGAAGATGCGGGACTAAAATAGGAAGTTGTGGGACTAAAATAGGAAGTTGTGGGACTAAAATAGGAAGATGTGGGTGATGTAGCAAAGCATTTGTCTAAAAAAAATACTATTTTTAGTTAAAACAGCTATTTTTTGTATATTATTTTTGCTGACCTATTGACAATGACATAAAGAATCTCGTAAATTTGTCCCACGAACGAAATACGAATCCAACGACCTCTATAACTTTTATTGTTTATTTTAAAACCACAATGTCATGGCATACCCACAAGTGTCATTAGCCCATTACAACGAACGCAAACAGTTGGTTGTTCGCCTCAAAAGGCATCAAAACCTCTTCAAGTATTCGGAGGAAGTTTCTCTTGAAACGTACGAAAAATTGGTAGAAGCTGTCAAAGTGGCTGCCGATGCAAAAAACGCTGCCATTAACGTGGCCGATGTAGCAACGGCTGCGTATGCCGCCGCCGTTGACACCGAAAAAGCCTTGCTGATTCGGTTGCGTAGTGGCATCGGCGGTGGCGAAGGCAAAGAATCTGACGCCTACGTTGATGCAGGTGGCACACGACCCTCAGAAGTGATGGCTGCACGTCAGCAAACCATTGAGGACAAGAAAAAAGCGGCGGGAGATGCGGCTAAAATCAAGGCGGCTGAATAGTTGTTAAACGTCGGCGCGGTGTCAAACCGCGCCGACGTTGACCTATTGGCAACAACGGCAAAACAAAAATGTCCCACTCGACCTGTTTCGAGTGGGACATTTTTGTAAATAAACCTTTCAAAATTGTTGATGGGTCTTTATTTGTCATTGATTTTAAACGCCAAACGCTCCAATAATTCGACTTTTTGTTGTGGCGACACCGTCAACTCCGCACCATCGGTGAGGAACAATGTGCCACCGTCACCTTTTTGATATTTAGTCACTTGGTTCAAATTGACCAAATGAGAGCGACTGATGCGCAGGAAATTGTAAGGTTGAAGCACATCTTCAAACTCTTTCAATGTTCTTGAAACGACAATTCGTTGTTTATTCATCAAGAAAAACGACGAATAATTGCTCATTGCTTCGACCCGTAAAATGTCTTTGACACCGACAAATAACACGCCTTCTTGCGTCGAAAGGGCGATACGGTCGGCCAAAGGATTGGTATTTTGATTGGAAAAGTTCTTTAAGGCTTCAAAAAGAACGTTCATGCGGTCGTCATACTGAGGGGGTACTTCGCGGCGGGTTTGTTCGCGGAGGCGTTCAATCGTGGTTTTAAGTTCTTCGATATCGATTGGTTTCAACAAATAATCAAGCGCACTCATGCGTAAAGCGCGGATAGCGTACTGATTATAAGCGGTCACGAAGACAACGGGAAAGTCGTAAGGTCGGAGTTGTTCCAAGAACTGAAAGCCATTCAAGCCAGGCATTTCTATATCGACAAACAGCACGTCGGGTGCGAGGTTTTTGACCTCCGCAAGGGCGATACGCGGGTCTTGAAAGGTGGCCACGATGTTCATGTCTTGGGCAATCATTCGTAGTTTTGCTTCAAGGGTTTTTATACTTTGGGGTTCATCATCAACGATAATGGCTTTCATAGACAAGATTATTGAGCGCGTAAAATCAGAAGTTATAAAGGCAAAAGTATAAAAAAAAAAGATAAACTCAACTTGCTTAACTTACTTAACTACAAAATGACGCATTATTTTGATTGCACACGGATTTTTTGTTTCAAGCAGCCTTCACAAAGAACACAAAAGACACAGCGGTTTTTAGTTTTTCTTCTTACAAAAAAAGAAATCAAAACCGCTGTATTCTTGGTAAACTCTGTGTTAAATAAAAACCCGTGTGTTTATTTCGGTAAACGAAACTCGACGCGGGTACCGATATTGCCATCGGCGGCCTTTGGGTTCAAATCGGTAATCAATAGTTTGGCATCGGGTGAGAAAATCCGCAGACGCTCGGCGGTATTGTCCATGCCGATAGATGATTTGCCTGTAATGGTGTTATTTTTGTTAACTTTTCGCGCATTTTCACGACCTACACCGTTGTCTTCTATCCGAATGCAAACTGTTTTCTCCACTTCTTCAACCGTAATTTTCAAGAAACCACCGCCATCATCGCTTTTAAAACGGTTGCGAAGGCCATGCAAAATCGCATTTTCGACAAAAGGTTGAATCAAAGTCGGTGGAATTTGATATTCCAAAATAAAATCATCTACATCGAACGCGTGTTTAAACGTTCCCTCATAGCGGATGCTTTCTAACTGCACATAAATCCGCAAAACTTCCAAATCTTGTTCCAACGAAATGATTGAATGACGGCTATTTTCAAGCACTTGACGAATCAATTTAGAGAATTTTTGTAGAAAAGTGGAGGCTTCCAACGTTCGATTTTGCAACATAAACCCCTCAATGGTATTCAAAGAATTGAATATAAAATGTGGATTCATTTGCGACCGCAATGCTTCGGCTTTCATCTCGATAAGGTTGCGGTGTGCCTCGTTTTGGAGGCGTTCGTTTTCAAGGCTTCTTTTAGCCAATTCAGCCTTTTGGCGATAGCGATAGAGTTGGAACAACGACAAAGTCAAGAGAAAAACGCTCAAAAGTACCCCCCTCAGTAAATTGAGGTTTTTTTGTTGCTCAACAATTTCCTGTTCCTTCAATTGCTTATCTTTTTGATTGACCGTCAATTGTGCCGCTTGCAAATCTTTAATTTTTTCAGCGTCTTTTAGCTCTGCTTCCGTTTTTTGAAGTTCCAAATCTTGAATCGCTTGCTCACGTTCTGCCGCCGACAGTGCTGCGACGTTGCGTTCGGAAAGCAATTTTTGATTGGCTAAATCGAGTTGTTGCCGTTGAAAAACCAAATCTCGAACGTTTTTTTCACCTTTCAAGCCTTGAATTTCGCCTTCTTTCTTTACCGATTCAAAACGGGCTTGCAGTTCGGTCATGTCTTTTTGGCGTGACTTCGCCGCAAGACTATCCTTCAAAACCGTCAGTTTAATTTGATTGTTCAAGGCATTTCCGAGGTCGTTTTTGCGGGTATAAATCGAGACCAATTCTTCATAGGCTTCAGGCATTCCCGCCGTTGAATTGAGTTTTGTTAACAAAGAAATGCCTTGTTCCACATATTTAATCGCCGCCGTATAATTACCCGCGTCATTGTAAGCCGCCCCGATATTGACGTGGGCTTGGGCAATTAGCTCGTGTTCGCCACGCTTTTGATAGACCTCAATTGCTTTGTTATACGTTTCAACGGCTTTATCGTATTGTTTGTTTTTGTTATAACCAATTGCTAAATTATTCAGCGTTCGACCAGACACGCGGCCCGATAATTGAGAGAAATCGTAAGCTTTTTGGTAATATTCAATGGATTTTTTGATGTCTTTTTTCCAATAATAGATGTTTCCCGCCGTCGTCGCTGTAATTTCTAAACGGATTTTATCGTCCATTTTTTCAGAAATCTGATAGGCTTCCAACACGTAGCGTTCGGCTTCGTCCAATTGTTTTTCATTGGCCAACAAAGCCGCCATGCGTTCCAAAAGCAAGCCT
>JAYSRS010000435.1:0-3938 GCA_043720935.1 Saprospiraceae bacterium | reverse complement strand
TTCGGGGAACTTTTAAAGTTCCCCGAACGTTGAACCGTATTGATAATCAATGAGTTACAAATTATTAATTATTGAAAAAAGCTTTTGTACCACAAAGCTGATAATTCCGTAATTTTTAATTCATAATTTTTAATTCATAATTTTTAATTCATAATTTTTAATTCATAATTTTTAATTCATAATTTTTAACTTAAAAATACAGTTTCTCATGAAAAAAATCCTTTTTCTCTGCTTCGCTTTTCTTCAAAGCACCCCCTCAGTAATGGAGGCTCAAACTGCCGAAAAAACCATCAAGTCAAGCGTTCAACGCGCCACAATTTTTCAACAAGGCGCATTATTGACGTCAACCGAACTCGTTTCGGTCGGTTCTGGGACAACAAATATCGTTTTTGAAAATGTGTCGCCGCAACTTCAAGCCAATTCCCTCCAAGCCGTCGGCAAAAGCGACTTAGTGATTATGGACGTGCAATACCGCTTGAAATACGCCGAAGCGACCAAAGCTGATGTCAAAACCGACGACCCCAAAGTGGCGCGGTGGCAAGCCGAGATGCAAGATGCACAAGACTCGCTCGAAGACTTGGTTTTCGTGCGTTCGAGCATTCAAACGCGGACGCAAACGCTGCAATCGGAGCGCACGATTTTGACGAATAACCGCATGATGCGCGGCGAATTTCAACGCGATTCCCTACCATTGTTCATGCAAAGTATTGATTTTTATAGAAAAAGACAAAATGATATTGACGGCGAATTGCTAAAATTGCAAAAGGAAACGGCGCAAGAAACCCGCCTTCGCAACAAGCTGAATCAACGTATTTCAAACCTAAACGCCTTGATTACGAGCATTGGAACGCCCATTAACAATAATCCTACAAAGCCCATCCCACAAGTTATTGTGACCGTTATGGCCGAACGTCCGATGGTGTCAGAAGTCAGTTTGACCTATTTTGTGAACGCCGCAGGATGGACAGCCTCCTACGATTTGCGCGCTTCAAAGGAGAGTCAAAGCGTTGAAATCAAGCATCGGGCAACGGTTTATCAAAATACGGGCATTGATTGGACAGACGTTTTGCTCACCCTTTCAACGGGCGACCCAAGCCAAACGAATGTGAAACCGATATTGACCCCTCAGTATTTGACGTATTTTGTCCCCGTTATGCAGGTAGATAATTTGCACTACAAACAACAAGAAGCCCTTGCAAAACCATCGGCTTATGGTAAGAAAATGCCCCAAGCACCTCAAAATGGGTATCAAAACACCAATTTGAACAATGTTGTCGTGACGGGTGCGCCTACCGCAAATGCCGATGTGGATGATGAAAGTGCGAAGGAAGTAGCTGAAAAAGACGGCGTGACGGATTTTACGCAAGTGACGCAAAACATGATGCGTGTTGAATATGAAATTAAGTTAAAGTATGCCATTGAATCGGACAACAAACCGCACAATGTTGTGATTCAGAACAAGACAATGCCGTCCGTTTATTCGTATTCGGTTGTGCCAAAACTCGACCCTGATGCGTTTTTGATGGCCCGCGTAACGGATTGGGAAGATATGAATTTGATTCCCGGGACTGCACGGGTGTATTTTGATAATTCATATATTGGCGAAAGTTATATCAATCCACGCAATACAAATGATACGTTGTTATTGAATTTAGGCCGCGACAAAAGCATCGTTGTGACCCGCACGAAGGTCAAAGACAAGTGTAAAGACAAGGTGTTTAGCGACAATCATTTGCTCACACGGACGTATGATATTGTGGTTAGAAATAATAAAAACATCCCGATTCGCCTCGTCGTAGAAGACCAAATGCCTGTGACGAAGGAGCAAGATATTAAAATTGAGTACCTCGAAGACAGCAATGCGCGGTTCAATACCGAAACGGGGAAACTGGTGTGGGATTTTAATCTAAAACCGAAGGATAACAAGAAATTGACGTTCAGTTTTGAGATAAAATCGCCGAAGGAAAAGGCATTGAGTGCGTTGTAAGATAAGTGCAAAAATGGGAACACTGATTGGAGTGATACGACTGATTTACGCTGTTTTTTTTACTGCATGGCAAAAGAAAATCAGTATAAATCAGTCGTATTCCTTCAATCAGTGTTTTATTTGATACCCCTCAGTATTTGGGGCATTCATTAGGCGGCTTTTTTTTGCAGCGCATAAACGGCTTGAAAGTCGTCAAATTTTGTCAATTGAGTGGCCTTGATAATCAAGGATTCAATGGTGATTTTGCTTAAAACTCGCTGTCCAAAAGTCCATCATCCTTTATTTCCGTAATTTCTGACGTATTCAGCGGCTTCGCAACGACGCCTTTGTAGAGACAATACACCAAAATGGCGGATAAAATACCTGCAAGACCTAATAAAAACATTTTATCGTTTTTTCAAATCCAATTTTAATGAAAAAATATGCGACACCTGAACTGCCGACGTATTGCCAATATTTGTCAAGCCATAATCAACTATCAAGCGACCGAGACGGAGGCCAAGGCCAAAATTGGGTTGGAAATTCAGTTCTTTTTTTGAGGGGTCAATTTCATTTTTCAAGCGTTGAAAATTGCCGATGCCGCCGCGTAGCCATATATTTTTTTCGTATTCCAACTCAAAACCAAAACGCGGGTCGAGGTTGAAGGCTTTGGCCGACACCAAAACGTTGCGTTGACCATCGGTTGCGACACCTGCGTCCGCTTCAATCGTCAAATTGACGCTGCTACTGAGGGGTGTTGCGTAGGCTGCACCGATAAAAATAGTTGGTTTGGTCACTTCCACCGACGTTTTTGGAATTGCGTTGCCCGAACTAGCAAAGGCGAGTTTTTCGTCTTCCGTCAGCGTCGCCGTCCATGTGTTATAAGTTGTCGTAATGTCACGCCCCATTGCGGCGAGTTTGAACTTACCAACTTTGTACTGAACCCCCAAATCAGCCCCAACGCCCCACGCTCCCGCAAGCGTGCCAATAGTGCGCCGAATGACCTTCACATTGCCACCAATTGACAGATTTTCGCTCAACATTTGGGCATAAGAGCCTTGAACGGCGTAATCAGCAGCCGAAAATGAGTTTACTTTGTCATAATTAATGCTGCCATCTGGACCAATCAAATTGAGTGTATAAGGAATATTATCAATGCCAAAACGAATAATCGACAGGCCAATCGTCCGTTTTTTATCGCCGCCCAAAGGTTTGGCGAAGCCTAAATAATCGTATTTGGCCACACCCGCAAACCATTCGGCGTGCATCACACCGAGTTGAAGCGGCGATTCAATGCCCGTCAATCCCGCAGGATTCCAGTAAGACGAATACACGTCGTTCGTCGAAGCGATGAGCGCGCCACTCATGCCGTGCGCCCTTGCACCGACGCCGATGGCCAAAAATTCGTTGGAATAGCTTTGCGCTGTGCCTGTGGCAAAGGTCAAAACAATGGCGATCGTCGCCGCAATTATCTTTTTAATCATTTGAAAATCAGTGGTTTATGTTGTTCAATAAAAGTGAAAAGTGAAAAGTGAAAAGTGAAAAATGAAAAATGAAAAATGAAATTTAGATTAAATGGAGGAAAAATTCGTGTCATTCGTAAAATTCGTTTGAAATTCGTGTTCTAATATACACTAAACGGCAAAATTGCAAAAGGTCATTCATTTTGAAGACAAAATTTTGTTAAAATTTTCAAACCATGCCAAAATCCCCCTTCTTTGTCAAATCTCAAAGCGTTTATCATATTTTTTTTACCATATTTTGCGGGTTCATTGAGAAAAAATACCTTTGGTGATTAAAAATTAGTAAATATCATTTTATACTACGCAGGAAGAAATTAAAAAGTATGGCATAGCCCTATACTTAAAAGTATTTGTCTTTGAAAAATTAAAATTAAATTTTAAAATTACAAGGATAATTTTTAAATTTGTCCTTGAAAAATTAAAATTAAATTTTAAAATTACAAGGATAA
>JAYSRS010000434.1:0-3943 GCA_043720935.1 Saprospiraceae bacterium | reverse complement strand
TAATAGACAAAGAGACCATTCATCCCTAATTTACTAATTTTACGTGCTATTAGCCACCCAAAGGCTGGTTTTAACCATTTTTTGGATAGCGGAGATATTGCTCAGTATAAAAGTTTTTTTTACCTAAAACTATGTGTCCTGTGTCCCTATATGTTTAATAAAATATTGTTTTACAAATATTTATATGTTAAAATTTATACTAATAAATTTGCAAATTTTCAGTTACATCCACTTTTAAAATCACCAAGTCATGTCAAATTCTTACGAGAAAATCCCGACCCTCATTTACCCTAATTCCCTCGATGCCTCAAAAGCCGTTGCTCGTGAAATAGCGGATTTGATTCAATCCAAAGCCGCTAAAAATCAACCTTGCGTTATAGGTTTAGCCACAGGTTCAACGCCGATTCGCGTGTATGACGAACTCGTGCGGCTGCACAAAGAAGAAGGTTTGAGCTTCCAAAACGTTCAAACGTTCAACCTCGACGAGTATTTTCCCATGCAACCCGATGCCCTCCAAAGTTATGTCCGTTTCATGGGCGAACACCTTTTCGACCACGTGGACATTCCAAAAGAAAACATTCACATTCCCAACGGAACGCTTGAAAAAGGCAATGTTGCCGCGTTTTGCGCCGATTATGAAGCAAAAATTCACGCTTTTGGTGGTCTTGACCTTCAAGTTTTAGGCATCGGACGGACGGGTCACATCGGTTTCAATGAGCCAGGCTCTGGCGAAAAATCACGTACCCGCTTGATTACGCTCGACCACATCACGATTAAAGACGCCGCAAGTGATTTTTTCGATGAAGAAAACGTCCCACGTAAGGCGATTACGATGGGTGTCGGAACGATTCTCGAAGCCAAACGCGTTATTATGATGGCGTGGGGCGAAGGCAAAGCACCCGTTATTCAGAAGGCCGTGGAAGGCGAGATTTCGGACGTTGTTCCCGCCACTTATTTGCAAAAACATTCTAATGCCACCGTCATTCTTGATGTGGCCGCTTCTGCCGAATTGACGCGTACAAAAACCCCGTGGCTCGTCGGCGATTGCGATTGGAACGACCAAGAACTCGTCAAACGCGCTGTGATTTGGCTCGCTCAAAAAGAGAAAAAACCGATTTTACGCCTCATCAACCGCGATTATGCCGAAAGTGGGATGTCGGATTTAATAACGGAATACGACACGGCTTATAACATTAACATCAAGATTTTCAATCATTTACGCCACACAATCACGGGTTGGCCTGGCGGCAAACCAAATGCCGACAATACGAATCGACCCGAACAAAACACGACATTTCCGAAGCGGTGCATCATTTTTAGTCCGCATCCCGACGACGATGTGATTTCGATGGGCGGCACGTTTATTCGCCTCTCTGACCAAGGGCATGAAGTCCATGTAGCCTACCAAACTTCGGGAAATATTGCCGTTTTTGACGATGATGTGGTGCGTTTTGCTGATTTTGTCAATGATTTTCACGAAGTTTTTGGTTTCGACAAATCCGTTACGCAAATCATGTTAGACGCTATTGAGCAGAAATTAGCGAACAAAAAAGCAGGGGAAGTGGATGCGCCCGAGATTCAGAAACTCAAAGGTTTGATTCGACGCGGCGAGGCGAAAGCGGGTGCGCGTTACGTATCCCCCTCAGTAAAAACGCATTTTTTGGATATGCCTTTCTACGAAACAGGCACGGTGAAAAAGAAGCCGTTGGGCGAAGCAGATATTCAGATTATCGTTGATTTGATGAAAAAAATCCAACCGCATCAAATTTACGCCGCAGGTGATTTGAGCGACCCGCACGGCACGCACCGCGTCTGTCTCGACGCGATTTTTGCCGCCTGCGAACGCCTCAAAGACGAATCTTTCATGCAAGAATGCTCCGTTTGGCTCTATCGTGGGGCTTGGCAAGAGTGGGAAATTGAAAATATTGACATGGCCGTCCCTATTTCGCCCGACGAATTACTCCGCAAACGCCGTGCAATTTTCAAGCACCAAAGTCAAAAAGACCGTCCGCTTTTCCCGGGCAGCGATACCCGTGAGTTTTGGCAACGCGCCGAAGAACGCAATCGCGGCACGGCTCAAATTTATGACGCTTTGGGCTTGCCCGAATATGAAGCGATTGAAGCGTTTAAGAAATGGAAGTGATGTTGAAGTTTTGTTCCTTCTGAATGACAAAAAAAGGCTTGAGTTGTATGCAATCTCTTTTTTGTCATTCAGAAGGAACAAAACTTACTCCCCTCAGTATTTTCGTCAAAAAGCCTTGAAAACGCGTTGTTTTCAAGGCTTTTTGACGTTTATCTTCCTTATCTAAACGCGCAATCGTTCAAATTTCCATTATTTACTTAAATTTGTCTTTTGAAAAAATTGAAAATCGTAAGACATGATAAGAATACCTTATGGCGAGAGCAATTTTAAAGGCTTGATAGCCGTTTAATTAAAAAATAAATGACCAACAACGACGTAAAAAAGCTAGAACTCACAGGGCTAGGCAAAAACGATATACTCAATCTTGACCCTCAGTTGCTTCTACTCGAACCCGAACATTCCGAAGGTGACGACAATACCGAAAATAGGCTCATTCAAGGTGACAACTTGTTGGCACTCAAAGCATTGGAACAACAATGTCAAGGGCAAGTTAAGTGTATTTATATTGACCCGCCTTACAATACGGGCAATGCTTTTGAGCAATATAACGATATGCAAGAACATGCCCTTTGGCTCAATTTTATGCGACAACGCTTGGAAATACTCAAAAACCTGCTCCATACTGAGGGGTCTATTTGGGTATCACTTGATGACAATGAGGCACATTATTGTAAGGTGATGATGGATGACATTTTTGGCAGACAGAATTTTGTTGCCAGCGTGATTTGGGAAAAAAAATATACCGTTGCGAACGATGCCAAATTCTTTTCAGACAATCACGACCATATTTTAGTGTATGCGAAAAATAAAAATGCGTGGAAAATGAATCGGCTGTCAAGAACAACTGAAATGAATAATGCTTACAAAAATCCCGACAATCATCCAAAAGGCTCATGGAAAGCGACGCCTTTGCAGGCTAAAAGTGGTTCAGATACCAATTTTGAACATATTTTTCCAAATGGCGTCAAATGGTCGCCGCCGAAAGGACGTTTTTCTACTTATAGCCACGTAAGTTTAGAGACGTATTATTGGGGAAATGAAATTTGGTTCGGCAAAAATGGGAAGGCTGTTCCTTCAAGAAAAACGTTTTTGTCAGAGTTGAAAACGGATGGTTTAGTGGCCCGAACATTGTGGCGTTACGATGAAGTAGGGCATAACCACGAAGCCAAAAGTGAGGTAAAAGCCTTTAATGAAGGGGAAGTTTTCGCTACACCGAAACCCGAACGCCTTATTGAGCGCATTTTGACCTTAGCAACGCAGCCCAATGATTTAGTGTTGGATTGTTTTCTCGGCAGCGGGACGACGGCGGCAGTAGCCCACAAAATGGGTCGCCGATGGATAGGCATTGAATTGGGCAACCACGCCTATACGCATTGCTTGCCGCGTTTGCGTCAGGTCGTGCGCGGTGAAGACTTGGGCGGTATTACAAAATCGGTGAATTGGCTGGGCGGCGGCGGCTTCAAAACGTACCGTTTGGTGAATAGCATACCGATGCTCTACGTAACGAATTGACAAAACAGCCCGTAAACCGTGCAGATAGATTCGGAATTATCGGCTTTATGTCGTAAAATACTGAATTTTACGCCTTTTTTTCTTCAAATAGCTTTTCGTTTCCACTTGAAAAGCTATCTTTGCGGGCGTTTTCGACGAATTTGTTATAACTCGTTGAAAATCAATTATTTTCTAACAAAATTCTTAAACATCTTTAGATGCCTACCATTAACCAGCTTGTTCGTAAAGGCAGAGAAGTGATTGAAGAGAAATCAAAATCACGGGCACTCAAGTCTTGTCCACAACGTC
>JAYSRS010000433.1:0-11450 GCA_043720935.1 Saprospiraceae bacterium | reverse complement strand
CGATACAGTGACAAAACACCACGTTATCAAGCGCGCAACGGTCAATATCAAGGGTAAAAAAGACTACACGGCGAGCGGTTTTTATGAATACAACCTCGCAGGTCGTGAGCAAGAAATTAAGTTCGACAACATTATCGGGCAACGCGTCGGCAAGGGGTCGCGTTCCGAAAAAAAGACCGAAACCCAAGCAACGGGAACGGTTGCGGCAAGCGACAGTTTTCACATTGACCGAAAAACGACGTTTAAAGGGACAATTTCCTTGTTTTCGACGACAAAAAACCTCCGTTTTGAAGGTTTTGCAAAGCTAGAACACGAAAACCTGCCCGACCATCAATGGTTTACGGTCAATTCTTCGTCCGACAAAAGCGATTTGACCTTACGTTATAATGCACCAAAAAACGAAGAAGGCGAGCCACTTTCGACGGGCATTTTTATTAGTAAAGAAAATTCCGAAGCCTATCCCCGCGTGATGATGCCATTGCAATACCGCAAAGACCGAGCGATTATGGACGTAAAAGGTGTGTTTAAATACTTGCCAAAGAGCGATGAATTGATTTTTGGTGACTCGTCTCGCGTTTTTGACACCGACAATCGGGGTAACAAACTCGTTTTTGACAACCGCACAAGCTACATCGCTGCGGATGGCCCATTGTCGCTTGGTTCAGGCTTGACTTCGATGAAAATCACGGCGGCGGGTAAGGCCAAAACAACTTTTATGACACCTGCTGCACCTACGGTTGATTCGACGGGTGCAACGGCGACGACAACGGGCGTTCAAGGTAGCCCCCTCAGTATTGAGACCATGATTGGCTTCCAAATGAACGCACCCGAAAAATTGTTGAAGGTGATGGCTAATGACGTGCAAGTCGGCACATTTGACTTACCCGATGCCGATTACAGAAAAGATGATTTCGTTGAAAAAGCCTTGTTAGAGTTCATAAAAGACGACAAAGACTACGGAAAAGTGGTCGCTGATATGAAAAATCGGACGTTGAGTTTGCCTGATAAATACAACAAGTTCAGTTTTCTGTTCAGCCGAACCAATATGCGGTGGAATCCAGAATTGCAAAGTTTTATCAGCTACGGCACTAAAACCGATTTACAAAGTATTTTTGGGATTAATATCAACAAGCGCATGACGGCCATTATTGAAGTCAAAATGCCCGCTAACGAAGACGACCGCGTTTATATTTACCTCAAAACGGGCAATGATTTCTTATATTTCTTTGGCTACCAAAAAGGTATTTTGGAAATGGTTTCTACAAATCCGCGTTTTGAAGAAGAGTTCAATAAAATCAAAGCCAAAGAACGCGTTAAGAAAAACGAAGACGGCACAACGATTGAATGGGTTTGGGGCGAAATTGGTAAAGCGGAAATGTTCGTTAAGCGTGTACAAGGGGCGCAAGGACGATAAGGGATTTCCGATTTCAAGTTAGACTCTAGTACGGTGGCTCAATGCCCATGTCCTTCCTCGCCACCTTCGCTGATTTGCAAATGCGCTTGCAAATAAAAAGCACCTTTGACGACGATATTTTTGTCCATTTTAACGTCTTGCAAAGGCGTTATTTGTATAAAACCGAGTTGAGCTGCGCCCGTTTTGACCTCAATGCGTTGAAAATGATACGTTTTTTTATCATCCCTTTTCTTGTCGTCTTCCTTTTGTTCAGTCTCCATAATGAAGATGTAGGTGCGGCCTTCGGCTTGAATAACTGCTTCTTGTGGCAAGGCATTGACGGCATTACTGCCCACATCTATCAACGCGTTAACGTACATTCCTGAAATCAACGTATGCTTTTCATTGTCAATATCGGCGTGAACGGCAACGGATTTTGTCTCGTTTTTGAAGGATTTACCGACATTGAAAATACGGCCTTTAAACTCGGTTGCATTCTGATTTGTCAAGATAAAACGCACGTTTTGACCTTCTTTTACCTTGAATAAGTCCTTTTCATAGACCAATAAATCAACGTGCATTCGGGCATTGTCAACGATGGTAAACAACGATTTGCTCACCTCAACAGGACTGCCAATGTTGATATTAACCTCCGTGATATGCCCGCTAATCGGCGCAATGATATTGATAATTGGTGAATTGGCGTTACCACTTAGGGCAATATTTTGGCTTAAAATCGCAATTTGACTTTGCAAACCCTTGATTTTTATCTCTTCTAAACTGACGTCAGAACTGACTTTTTGAAACACTTTTTTAGCATTCACGTTTTCGTCGCTCAACTCCTTTTGACGGGCATATTCGAGGCGCAAATACCCCAAATTATTGTTCGATTGTTCCAACTCTTGATTGAGTTTTTCACGCTCTAAACGCAAGTTGTTATAAGCCATACTTTGCATAGTTGCTAAAATTTGACCTTCTTTAACATATTGACCCTCAATGACTTTGATGGTTTTAATCGTTCCCGTCAACGGCATACTGACTTGCGCTTGATTCTGCGGCGGCAATTTGGTATAACCGTTTGCATTAATCACTTCACTCAAATTTTTCTTTTCCAAACCGCCTAAAAGTAAGCCCGTTGTCTTGAATTGCGCGTCGTTGAGTTCTACTTCTTTGATGCTTTCGGCGGCAGTTGCTTCGGCTTGTTTTGTGGCCGTTTCGGCGGTTGTTTCGGCCTTATTGCCTTCGCTTTTGCTGCCGCAAGCAGTGAATAATACAAGGCTAATAATAAAGATTGCAGCGAGGCTGCTATGAATTTTATTCGTCATTTTAAATTTAATTTTGATTGATAAATACGCGCCGTCCCATCAGGACGACATCTTTGTAACCGCCGATTTCAATCGGCGGAAAAGCTATAAAGCGGCTTCCATTTGTCACAGCGTGACAACATTTTAAGCAAGTTGTGTTGTCTCCACGAGACAAAATACTGAGGGGTATCTAAGCGACCCGCCGATTGAAATCGGCGGTTACAAATATATTGTCCCTGCGGGACAGCATGAAACAAAATACGAACATAAACCTTTGATTATCAATAAATCGCAACGCTATAATCGTTTTGTTCAGCAATTCCAGTCTTAGTTTTTTATCATTCAGAAAGAATCTCTATTCTCCGTATATGTCGTAAATGTACATAATAGAGATTCCTTCTGAATGACAAAAAACATCATTGATTAATAATAAATTGCACCGCCAAAACTGATTGATTCATATTGTTAACCGCTTCTAAATATGCCTTTTGCACATCCAAATTTGTTTGCAACGCTTGCCCATATTCTACGTAACCGATGTCACCACTTTGATACAATTTTGTCGCATTGCGTACAATAAGTTGCGCATTTGGCAACGCCGTTTTTTCATAATACGCCACATTATTTATGCTAAAATCATACTGCTTTGCGTAATGATTTAATTGACCTTGTAATTGTGCTAACACATAATCACTTTGTTTTTGTTGCGCCGAAATCTGTATGTTCATGGCGTCATTTTTAGCTTTGTAAGCACTTCGGCCAAAAATTGGTACGTTTACGCCCAATTGAACGCCTTGAAATTGTGGAATTGAGTTATACGTTTTGGTCTGACTATTCACCTCTTGCGGCCCTGCGAGTGATTGAATAAAATAACCGACTTTAAAATCAGGTAAGGCTTCGGCTTTGGCCACATTGCGCTCGGCTTCTAGGGCAAAAACCTGTTGTTTGGCCGCCAAAAGCAACGGGTTATTACTCACTATTGATGGCGTTACTGAATAATTTAATGAGAGACTTGGCAAGGTTTGCGCTTCAAATGTAAAATCAGTGGCATTATTCATTAATTGATTCAATTTGAATTTTTCAAGTATGATTAAACTCAATATTTGAAAATAATCCTGCTGCACTTTTTCCTGCTTACTTTCGGCAATCGTTTGTTCCAACATACTACCTTCGCCCGTCTTAAATTTGACCGTTGCTACCCGTACAAACTGCCGTAAAATGCTGTCTTCCCTTATAAAAACGCGGCACAAAGCCTCTAAATACAAACTTTGATACCAACTTTGCTTGATATTGTAGAGGAGTTCTTGTTGATTTACCGCTAATTTTTGTTGACTTACCCCCACGTTTTGTTCGGCTAATTGCCGTTTTGCTTTAATCAAAGCGGCGTTCGGAATGTCTTGCGACACGCTAAAATTTTCATCAAAACGACGGCTATTCATTTGACCAACTTGTAGATTAAAATTCGTCTTCGGCAGCGTCAAAATAGACCCCCTCAGTATTTTAGCCGTTTCGATGTCCAAATTATTAGCTTGTAATAACGCATTGTTTTTCAAGGCCACATCAATCACTTCGTTCAGAGAAATACTTGTTTTTTGAGCAGTTAAATTGAAAGACAACAAGGAAAAAAACAGCAAAACAACGGCATTAATGCCCGCTTTTTTAGGCTTTTTGATACCATTTTCAAGGAAAAAGTACAAAATTGGCAACACAATCAACGTCAATAAAGTTGCTGTAATCAAGCCGCCGATAACAACCGTCGCCAACGGTTTTTGCACCTCTGCCCCTGCCCCACCACTCAAAGCCATTGGCAAAAAACCCAACGATGCCACCGCCGCCGTCATAATAATCGGTCGCAAACGGACACTTGTACCGTGTTTTATGCGTGCCAAAACGTCCTTCATACCTTCTATTTTTAGTTGATTGAAATAACCAATTAACACAATACCATTCAGAACAGCGACGCCAAAAAGGGCGATAAACCCAATCCCTGCCGAAATACTGAACGGCATCCCCCGCATAGCGAGCGCAAACACGCCGCCGATTGCCGACAAAGGAATCGCCGTAAAAATCAATAAAGACTGCGAAATGCTGCCAAAAGTGAAGTAAAGTAGTACGAAAATCAAGACCAAAGCGATGGGAACGGCTACCGACAAACGTTTATTTGCCGCCACCAAATTTTCAAATTGACCGCCATAAGTGAGATAATAACCTTCGGGCAGCTTCAATTTGGTATCTAATTTAGATTGTATGTCTTCAACGACACTTTTCACATCGCGGCCTCTCACATTTAAACCAATCACCACGCGTCTTTTGCCGTCTTCGCGGCTAATTTGCGCGGGGCCATCTTCCAAACTCACATCCGCCACTTGTTCCAACGGGATTTGATTGCCTGTTGGCAAACTGATAAACAAGTTTTTGATATTCGCAATATCTTGCCGTTCATCCTTCGCCAAACGCACCACTAAATCGTAGCGACGCTCGCCTTCATAGACCGTTCCCGCCGCTTCACCCGCAAAACCTGTCCTCAAAACGCGGTTCAAATCGCCGACATTTAAGCCATATAAAGCCATTTTATCAGGATTGTAACGCACCGTAATTTGCGGCAAACCCATTACTTGCTCCGCTTTAATGTCAACGGCCCCCTCAGTATTTTTGATGATTTTGATGATATTTGACGCTGTTGCGGCCAATTTCTCCAAATCGTCGCCAAAAACTTTTATCGCCACATCGCTTCTCACGCCCGTCATTAGCTCATTGAAACGCATTTGAATCGGTTGCGACGCCTCGAACTCGACGCCAGGGATGTTGCTCATTTCTTCCAACATCAAGTCAGCCAATTTGTAGAAATCATCCGTCGTCGTCCAGTCTTTTTTATCTTTTAAAATGACAATTAAATCACCCGTTTCAATCGGCATCGGGTCAGTTGGAATTTCTGCCGAACCGATTTTAGCAACCACTTCAACGACTTCGGGAAACTTATTTTTCAGGATTTGTTCCAACTTTGTGGCCGTTTCGATGGATTGATTCAAGGAAAAACCACCTTGCAAACGGTAATTTATTGCATAATCGCCTTCCTCCAAAGTCGGAATAAACTCGCCGCCCATCCGATTAAAAACGAATAAAGCGGCCACTAACAAGGCCAGCGAAACACCCATAACAACGCCTTTGATTCTAAATGCCCCCCTCAGTATCGGGTCGTAAATCCGTTGAAAAAAGCGCATAATTCGGTCAGAAATATTGTCGTCATGTCCCGTTTTTTTACTCAAAAACAAGGCACTCATCATCGGCACGTAGGTCAATGACAAGATAAACGCGCCTAAAATCGCAAAACCAACCGTTTGGGCCATCGGTCGAAACATTTTACCTTCCGTACCGACCAAGGCCAAAATCGGCACATACACAATCAAAATAATGATTTCGCCAAATGCCGCACTGCTTCGGATTTTCGACGTCGCTTGATAGACTTCTTCGTCCATATCATCGGCGGTCAATTTGCCCGTTTCGGCAGTTTGTAATCGGTGAACAATTGCCTCGACAATAATGACCGCCCCGTCAACGATAAGCCCAAAATCAATTGCGCCGAGGCTCATTAAATTGCCCGAAACGCCGAATAAGTGCATCAAACTGACCGCAAAAAGCAGTGCCAAAGGAATAACGGAGGCCACAACTAAGCCCGCCCGCCAATTACCAATCAACAAAACCAAGATAAAAACGACAATTAATGCGCCTTCCAAAAGGTTAGTTTGAACGGTCGAAATGGCCCTATTGACCAACTTAGTACGGTCAATGAACGGCTCAATTGCGACGCCTTCGGGCAGCGATTTTCGGATTTGAACGACCTTTTCCTTGACTTTTCCGACTATTTCCGCACTATTTTCCCCTTTTAGCATCAGCACCATACCACCGACAACTTCGCCCTTGCCGTCTTTCGTCACCGCCCCGTAACGCGTTGCCGAGCCTTCGCCGACGCTCGCTACGTCGCGTATGAGAATCGGCATGCCATTCGTATTTTTGACGACAATCTTCTCGATGTCCGCCGCGTTTTTAACCAAACCCAAGCCGCGAATAAAATAAACGTAGGGTTGTTTATCAATATACGCCCCGCCCGTATTTTCGTTGTTTTTCTCCAACGCATCAAAAATTTCGCTAATCGTCGTGTTCATGCTTTTCAATTTATCGGGCTGAACAGCGATTTCGTATTGCTTCAAATAGCCGCCCAAAGTCGTCACTTCGGCCACGCCTTTTGTACCCAAAATCTGCGGACGGACAATCCAATCTTGAATGCTTCGCAACTTTGTGGCGTCGTATTGTGCTTCAAAATTGGGCTTTGCGAAGACCACATATTGATAAATTTCGCCCAAACCCGTGCTAATCGGGGCTAATTCAGGCGTTCCCAAGCCTTTTGGAATCAAACGTTCGGCATCGCGCAGCTTTTCGCTGATTTGTTGCCGCGCCCAATAAATGTCCACGTCTTCCTCAAAAACAAGCGTGATAACACTCAAACCAAAGCGGCTAAACGAACGCAATTCCACAGTTTTAGGAATTGTTTTGATGGCTTGTTCAATCGGATACGTGATGAATTGTTCGACTTCTTGCGCGGCCAAAGTCGGCGCAGTCGTGATGATTTGCACCTGATTGTTCGTAATATCGGGCAAGGCATCAATCGGCAATCGGCTCAATGAAAACAGGCCGATAAGTACCAAAAACAAGGTCATTAAACCAATAATGAACTTGTTTTTGATGGAAAAAAGAATGATTTTATCTAACATTTAAAGGGAATTAAAAATTAAAAATTAAGAATTTAAAATGAGCAAACGACTGATTAACAATCGTTTACCATTTGCAACAATTCAATTTTCTCCGTGATTTCTGCTCATTTTGATTTTGATTTTCTCTCGGCGGCGTAGCTGCTAAATCTCGATAATGTCCACTAACTTTGATGTGTTTCCGATGCGGTGTAACCGCAAAACAGCGCGTTTAGCGGTTACACCGCCAAGAAAAATGCAGCTTCGGGTTGAGCGTTACCAAGATTTTGCAGCTACGCCGCAACTATGTAAGTCAAAACGGCAATCGTTTGTGGATTGGTGATAAAATTGAGACCCCTCAGTATATGCATACTAGAAGGCGTTTTTTTTTATCAAAATGAGGTGTCTATAAGGAATTTTCAAACGTAAAATGGCGCATACAAAATTCACAATCAACTGATTATCAGTCGTTTGCAAGTTTTTAATTCTTAATTTTTAATTCTTAATTCCTTAACAAACTTGTGGTGGATGGAAAACGGCGAAAAGAAGAGTAGAGACAATGCAGCGATTGTCGGCAGTTGAAGGTTTATTTTTTTTAATAAAAAGCGGTAAAAACGTCACCGATACTGAGGGGGTAATTTGTGGGCAACGCATTTTGACAAAATCATTAACGTGCGTACAATTGTCTGATTTCAAGGGCAAATGCCCATGTCGAGCGGCGTCTTTTTGTTGGTGTTCGGGATTGGCATAGTGCATTTTTAGAAACGTGAACACATCAAGGTCGCTGTTTTCCGCACAATGCTCGTAGTAATGCTGCGCGAGTTGCGGCATTTTCATCAATTCGGCCATAAAATGGTTGCTCGAAAAGATTTGAACGGCGAGAAGGACGAGAAAAAAACGTTTCATGGCGCAAAGATGTAATTTTTAACGGAATAAAATGGGACACTGATTCGACTAATATGACTGATTCAAAAGGATTTCTTTTTTGATAGAAGGCTTACAGAAAAAAATTAGTGCAAATCAGTCGCATCTGTCAAATCAGTGTCCCATTTCGTAACATGAGTGAATAAGCTCTTTTTTCTAAGCAGTATAACCCAAACCGCTTGTTGTGCGGTTACACCACATTTTAAATCGGGCGTTTGTGGGTTTTATTACCGAGATTTTGCAGCTACGCGCAATCAAACACCCCTCAGTATTTTTACGTTTTTTAGGCCGTTTTCCGAAAAACAGTTTATATTTGTGAAAAAATAAAAAAAATGACTGCGACGCAACTGCCTTTTAACGTATTAAAGCATCCAAAATTAAGAATTGTTGCTGACTTGATGTCAGACGACGAATTTTTTGATTTTTGCCAACAGCATCGGCCTTTGCGTATCGAACGCAACGCCGACAAAACGATTACAATTATGGAACCTACTGGAAATGAAAGCGGCTACGCCGAAAATGAAGTCAACGGCGAGCTACGAAACTGGACGAAAACGGAACAAACGGGCATCACATTCAGCCCGTCAACAGGTTTTACCCTCCCGACAGGGGCGGTACGTGCGCCCGACGCTTCTTGGTTGCCCTTAGAAAAGTGGTTGGCTTTGCCTGCTGCCGACCGCAAGAAATTTACCCATATTTGCCCCGAATTTATTGCCGAAGTCCGTTCAGAAGAAGACAGTTTGCTCGAATTGAAACGAAAAATGGTGGAATGGATTGAAAATGGGGTTCAATTGGGTTGGCTGATTGACCCTAAAACAGAAACGACGTATATATACCGTGCCGATAGTTCGGTGGATATTGTGCAAGGGTTTGATAAAAAACTGTCAGGCGAAACGGTTTTAAAAGGTTTTGAATTGGATTTAGCTTTGTTGATACCGCCTAGGAATGCAAAATAATACTCTTTTTAATTTTTAATTTTTAGTTTTTAATTTTTAGAACCCCTCAGTATTCGCAGCATTGGCGACAAGTGTTTATACTTGCCGCCAATATTGTTTTTCGGAATTATCGGTTAAAAGACGCAAGCGTAAACTTAGAACTCCAATTTATTGATTTTCAACGAGTTACAATCTGACGCGGGTTTAAAACTCGCGTCAGATTTGATGTTGCGTCTTTTAACCGATAATTCCGTTTTTTTTCTAATTAATTTAAAATAACATCTCAAAATGAGAAACAAACAAAACTTATTGCTTTTAGCAATCCTCTCTTTGGCAGTCGCTTGCACGCCTAAACAAGCGCAAACGACGGACGTTAAACCACCTAAATCTGCGCCCGTTGTGAACTGGACGACACCTGATTGGGCGAAAAATACGGCGATTTATGAAGTAAATTTGCGACAATACAGCAAAGAAGGGACGATTAAAGCCTTCATGACGCATCTGTCGCGGTTGCAAAAAATGGGCGTCAAACTCTTGTGGATTATGCCGATTTATCCGATTTGCGAGACCAATAAAAAATGCAATTCGGAAAAAGAAAAAACCGAATGTATGGGCAGTGGTTACGCTGCGTATGACTTTGAAGCCGTCAATCCGCAACTCGGAACACTCGACGATTTGAAAAAAATGGTCAAAGAAGCCCACCGTCTGAACATGAAAGTCATTTTGGACTTCGTGCCTGACCACACAGGTTGGGACTCAAAATGGATGAAAGAACATCCTGAATATTTCAAAAAAGTGGATGGTAAATTCACCTCGCCGATTGACCCTGCAAATGGCAAAGCGACCGATTGGACGGACGTAGCGATGGTGGATTACGACAATGCGGGCTTGCGTAAAGCGATGATTGACGCCCGTTTGTTTTGGGTGAAAAATGCGGATGTGGATGGTTTTAGAGAAGATGTGGCAGGTTTTGTACCGTCTAATTTTTGGGCAGAATTGCGCCAAAGCCTAGTAAAAAACGTTCAAAAACCTTTGTTTATGCTTTCTGAATGGGAAGATGTGGGCGATCATTTTACGACTTGTTTTGAGATGAATTACGGTTGGTCGTATCATGGGTTAATTAAAGAAATAGCGAAAGGTGCAAAACCTGCAACGGCTTTGGATGACTGGCGAACGCGGCAACGGAATCGTTTTGTATCAAAATATTATCAAATGTTATTCACTCAAAACCATGATGAAAATTCTTGGAATGGCACGGAAAAAGAGTCGTTTGGCGACGGCGGCAATTGCTTTACGGCCTTGTCGTTCACAGTCGAAGGCATGGGCTTGATTTACAGCGGTCAAGAAGTGAGTTTGGACAAACGGTTGTCGTTTTTCCACAAAGACGAAATTGATTGGAAAGGGGAATCTCGAGCGTCGTTTTTCTTAAAATTAAACGATTTAAAGACTAAAAATCAAGCCTTGTGGAACGGTGAAGCAGGTGGTGAATTGGTAAAAATTCCAACTTCTGACGATGCGAAAGTGTATGCGTTTAAGCGCGAAAAAAACGGCGATAAAATTGTCGGCATTTTTAATTTGTCGAAAGAAAAAGTCGTTATTAAGTTGGATAAAGCATTGGTTGACCGTAATCAATTGGCCTTGTTTGCAAAAGCGAATATGAATGATTTAGACAATATCACGCTTGAACCTTATGGTTATGCGATTTATTCTAATAAATAAAAAAGGAATTATCGTTTTTATACCAATCTGACGCGGGTTTGAAATCCGCGTCAGATTTTCTCGGAAAATATATAAAACATACCCCCTCAGTATTTTACCCATTTTTTACCCCAATTTCTCTAAAAGCCATTCTTTTAGCGCAATATTTGGCGTTTCTTCGACTTGTGTTGTCAACTCTTTCCTTTTCTCAACATCTTTCAAGTCAATCTTTAACATTTGACGCATAACTTTAATCAAATTCAAGTAATTGTCTTTGTAGTAGCCAATATCTTTTTGCCGTTGGATAAAGACATTGAAACTATCTAAGTAACGCGCAATAAATAAAAGCGTGTTTCACGGGCTGTTTCTCGCTACGCTCGAAAGCCGCCCTCTAAGAGATTTTTATGGAGCGAACGTATTTTTGAAAGAAAAATCTACGATTTTTCTTTCA
>JAYSRS010000432.1:0-11451 GCA_043720935.1 Saprospiraceae bacterium | reverse complement strand
CTAAACTAAGTTCGGTCGCAATAACAAGTGAATTCATCACGCAAAATTAGAATAAGTTATGTCAAAGAACGTATTTGTCTTACATTAGAAATTGCTGCCCTCCAAGAGCTGTTTTCGCTAACCGATAATTCCATAATTTAATCAAAAATGATGCACGATAAATGCCGTTTTTAGTGAAAATACTGAGGGGGTATCCATTCGTAATTTTTTAAAAAAAAACGTCATTTATCGTGCATCATTCATCATTAAAAAAACTATATCCAATGAGACGCTTACCCATTTATTTGCTTTTAGATACCTCTGGCTCAATGACGGGCGAACCGATTGAGGCCGTTCGTAATGGCGTACAAATATTGTTATCGGCCTTGCGACAAGACCCTTACGCGCTTGAAACGGCGTATTTGAGCATTATCACGTTCGATACGACGGCGCGACAAGTCGTTCCGTTGACCGAATTGACGGCTTTTCAAATGCCTGATATTCAAGCAACGGGCGTAACAGCTTTGGGCGACGCCTTGAAATTGGTCGCAGAACGCGCTGATATGGAGGTGATGAAAACCACGAATGACCAAAAAGGGGATTGGAAACCCGTCGTTTTTTTAATGACCGACGGCACACCGACCGACGATTGGAAACGGGGTCTGTCAGCTTTTCAAAAACAGAAATTTGGAATGGTCGTCGCCTGTGGTTTTGGCGGCAATGCGAGCCTTGATATTCTGAAAATGATTACCGAAAACGTTTTGCACTTGGAAAATACCGATTCGGCAACGATTCGCGCATTTTTCAAATGGGTATCGTCTTCTATTAGTACGACGAGCCAAAAAGTAGATGAAATGGCCAAAGAAGTTAAAGGTTTAGACGAATTGCCGCCGCCACCTGCCGAAGTAAAAGTCGTGGTTTAAATCCGAAATAAAATTATGCGTAGATTGCCCGTTTATTTATTGTTAGATACGTCGGGTTCGATGAGAGGCGAACCGATTGAAGCCGTCAAAGTGGGCTTGCAAAACTTGATTACCGCCTTGCGACAAGACCCGTTTGCGCTCGACGCCGTGCATATCAGCATCATCACGTTTGACCGCGAAGTGAAAAACATTTTGCCCTTGACCGAACTCATGAGTTTGCAATTGCCCCCTATCGTGACGCCCGAATCTGGCCCTACTTTTTTAGGCCGCGCTTTGGAGATGTTGTGCCAATGTTATGACCGCGAAGTCATTGCTAATCAACCAGATGTAAAAGGTGATTGGAAACCCTTGCTGTTTATAATGACCGACGGTAGCCCATCTGATATTATGGATTATCGTGCTATCATTCCGCAGGTCAAACGCCGTACTTTTGGTAGCATTGTGGCGTGTGCGGCAGGGCCAAAAGCCGTTGATAGTTATCTGAAAGAGCTGACGGACTCGGTTGTGCATCTCGATTCGATGGACAGTCATACGTTTAGCCAATTTTTCAAATGGGTATCGGAGGCTGTTAGTTCGGGCAATAAAAGCATGGGAACAACCCAAGAAACAAATGCCTTGCCGCCGCCGCCACCCGAAGTACAGGTGGTTGTGTGAGGGAAATTAGAAATATTACATACAGTACTACTGTACATTTTGCACGACACGGGCCACAGATTGAACTGATTAGGTTGATTTACACTGATTTTTATCGTGTACGCCTAAAAAAATCAGTGTAAAATCTGTCGTATCTGTCCAATCTGTGGGTCATTTTGAATTTGTACAGTAATATTATTACATACATAAAAATACCAACCCTAATATGAGACGTTTGCCCGTTTATTTTCTCCTCGATATTTCAGAATCCATGGTCGGCGAACCCATTAGACAAGTCGAAGAAGGCTTGACGACGATTGTGCGCGAATTGCGCTCTGACCCTTACGCACTTGAAACTGTTTGGCTGTCCATTATTGGCTTTGCGGGTAAACCGATGCGGATAACGCCGTTGATGGATTTGTTGAGTTTTTACTTGCCCAAATTGCCAATCGGCGGCGGTACATCGTTGGGCAGAGGTTTAGATTTTTTAATGCAAGATATTGACAGTCAAGTAGTTAAGACAACGCATGATCAAAAAGGCGATTGGAAACCCATCGTTTTTCTGTTCACAGACGGCGTTCCAACAGACGACGCGACGCGCTCAATCGAGCGTTGGCAGCAATATTATGGCAAAAAAGCGTCCGTTGTAGCCGTGTCTTTTGGCGAAAGCACCAACATTAATTTGCTTTATAAATTGACCGAAGACGTGTTTGTTTTCACCGAAACAGATAAAGAATCCTACAAAAAGTTCTTCCGTTGGGTCACTGCTTCCATAAAAGCAAGTTCGGCGAGCGTCAATGCCTCAAATACTGAGGGGGCCGCTTTAGCGCATACGGATGGTTCAACGGTATCGAAAATTGACTTGACAAAAGCCCAAAATGCGCCGCCCGTTGACGATAATTATGCCGTTTTTATTGCCAAATGTCAAACGTCCAAACAGCCTTATTTGATTAAATTCAAGAAGATGATGCGCCCGTCGCAGTTGCAAGGCATGAGCTACAATACCCGCGTGTATCAAATTGAAGGCTCTTTTCCCGTTGACGAAAAATACTTTGAATTGACCGACAATGCGCCTTCCGACCGTCATATCAGCACGTCGGAGTTAGTCGGTGCGGCTCGTTGTCCGCATTGTGCAAACAATTACGGGTTTGCGACTTGCTCTTGCGGGAGCGTTATGTGTTCGCCTGGCGAAGGCATAAATACGTGTCCGTGGTGCAACAAAGCGGGTTATTTTGGCGCGGGTGAAGCCGATTTCGACGTCAAACGCGGGCGCGGTTAAGGGAATGATGAACGATGAATTATGAATGATGAGTTTGCAAATAGCTGATTATCAATTATTTGTTAACAAAAATTGTTTATTTTCAACAACGGTTATCTTAGTTTTTAACGGCGGCGTAGCTGCTCAATCTTGGTAACGCTAAGTCTATTCACCACTTTTAAGTGCGGTGTAACCGCTAAACCGCTTGTTTTGCGGTTACACCGCATAAAAATTGGGCTTATGTGCTTAGTGTTACCGAGATTTTGCAGCTACGCCGCAACCCCGAAGAAAAATCAAGACAGGCTTTGAAATCCCAAAGTGGAAACTGTCGTAAGTGTACAATTTTAAGTCATAATTAATTGACAGTCAAAGACTTGTAAATTCATCATTTACCATTCATCATTGATAACGCTTCATTTACAATTTATCATTCCTCAAATGATTTTAGATAAAAACATAATAATAAAAATACTCGAACAAGACAAACAGGTGCAAATGCAGTATTTGACGCCTGATGTTTTGGCGCAAATGGTGGATTTAGTCAATCAAAATGAATCAGTACGTTATAAAGCATTGTCATTAAGTGATGAAGTAATGTATATCATTAGAAATAGATATACTCAATTCACAACTGACAGCATTTTGACCAATGCAGACCGCAACAACCGAACCCAAGAATTGGACATTTCGACCGACATAACGGCAACCGACACCCCCTCAGTATCTGACCCAACTTTGGCCGAAATTTCGCAAAATCAAGCCGATTTAATGCCTGTGAATAGTGAAATTGTCGCTAAAAATACCATCTTGGAAGCTATTGAAACACCTTCAATTGCGCCCGAACCACCCGAAATTATCACGATTCCAAGCCTGTCGACCACTTCCAATTCATCAAAACCTACCGACGATATGTCTATATTTAAAGGCAACAACAACCCTGAAGATGCTTTCGGGAAAGGGAATTTTTCGGCTCAAAAGCCCATTCCAAAACCGCCGCTTAATTTGCCAAACGGCAAGCAAAAAGAGCCTTACGAAGCCCTTATTGATTGGGAAAAATGGGGATTGACAGCCGTTGAAAATCCGCGTTTCGAAGGCTTAGAGGCTATTGGTTTGGCGTATGATGCGCAAAAAAATGCCATTACAGGAACGCCGATTGAAGCGGGTGATAAGGAAGTAACGTTGTTCTATAGCTTACGTAATACAAGCATTTTCAATCGAAAATCAGAAGAAATAACGCGTTTGGTGCGTTTTTATGTCTTTCATGACCCACGCTCTTTGTGGACAGAACACGAGCCGCCGACGGATGCACCGTATCGGAAAGAACACACCGAGACATTACAGATTTCCGAAGGGCAAAAACACCTCATTGCGGCAAGTCGGCGCGGGCGTTCTCACGCTAAAGACGCCAAATTTAGGGACGATGATTTTGCCCTTGACTACAATCCGCAAACGGGTTGGTTCACAATCGCTGTCGCGGATGGTGCAGGTTCTGCCAAATTTTCGAGAGAAGGGTCACGTTTGGCCACGCAAAAAGCATTGGAACGCCTCACAACGGCTGACCGCACACACATAGACACGGCGGCGATGTATTGCTCCGTAAATACCGAAAATGAACGATTATTCAAGGAAGAATTGTACAAAATCTTTGGCGAAGCCGTAAAAGACGCTTGTAGCACCCTTGAAAATACCGCCAAAAATGACGGTAATATTTTTAAAGATTACTATACAACATTGCTTTTGGCAATGTGTAAAAAATACGATTTTGGTTGGCTTGTTGCTGGGTTTTGGGTCGGCGACGGCGGCATCGGCTTGTACAAGCACGATTGGGACAAACCGCGTATTTTGGGCAAACCTGATTCAGGCGAATATTCAGGGCAAACCAATTTTTTGACCCCCTCAGTATGGAACGATCCGAAAGCCCTTTGGGACCGTATTTACTTTGAAATTGTGGACGATTTTGATCTTTTGACCCTTATGACCGACGGTATTACCGATGCTAAATTTCACACGGACGCCAATTTATTCAATCAATCAAAATGGACAGAAGTAGTCAAAGACATGGATGCAGAAGTAAATTTCGCCGAAAAATCGCCCGAAAGTGACAAACGCCTCTTGAAATGGTTAGAATTTTGGGCCAAAGGCGAATACGACGATAGAACAATTGCATTGATGTTTTGATGGCTAAATCTATATGTTAAATTAAATTTGAAATCAACTTATATGAGCAAAGTCATAAAAATAACCGCAACCGATGGCACTCCCTTCGAGTTTGAGGACGAAATTAGAGGCAGCGGCGGCATGAAAGACTGTTATTTCAGTCCCGACCGCAGCTACGTTGTCCTGTTTTATCGAGAATTGAAAGAGGATTACCGCATCGTCAAAGACCGTTTACTCGACATCACAGGCCGCTATGAACAGCAAATGTTTCGGCAAAGTGACGTCTGGCGCAACTATTTTTGTTGGCCTTACAAAGTGGTTGAATACAACGGTAAACTGGGTGTTATTGCCCCTTTTTATGACAAAAATTACTTTTTTAAGCATGGTTCTGCGAATAATGATATGCTGAATATTCGCAATAAAGAGAAAAATGGTAAGTGGTTTGCCTCCGCCGTGCATTTTAATCGGCATCTCGACGCCCAAGAAAAAGGTGACTGGCGGATGTATTTTCGTCTATTGATTCGGGTTGCACGGGCCGTTAAGAAGTTGCACGCGGCAGGTTTGGCACATTCAGATTTATCATTTAATAATGTGTTGATTGACCCAATTTCGGGAAACGCTTGTTTGATTGACATTGATGATTTGGTTGTGCCGCAAAAAATTCCGCCAAAAGTTATCGGAACGGCGGGTTTTATTGCTCCCGAAGTCATGATGACGAAGCATTTATCCATGGAAGATACGCACCGCAAGCAGCCGTCGCGCTTGACTGATCAACATGCTTTGGCCGTGCTGATTTACCTGTATTTGCTGCACAGACATCCGCTTGAAGGGGGAAAAATTCACGATATGAACGACCCGCAACGTGACGAAGAACTGATGATGGGCGAAAAAGCCGTGTTTACGGAGCATCCGACGGACGGTAGCAATCGGCCAAATTTGAAAAATGTGAACCCAAAAGCGTTGTCGCCGACGCCGTGGGCCGACATTTCAAAATTACCTTATACCATTTGCGGCCCGTATCTGAAAGAATTGTTTGACCGCACGTTTATTGACAGTTTGCACAATCCGCAATTGCGCCCGACTGCCGACGAATGGGAAACGGGTTTGATAAAAACGGTGGATTTGATGCAGCCTTGTCAAAGTCCGACTTGCTCGATGAAATGGTACGTTTTTGACAACTCAAATGCGCCAAAATGTCCGTTTTGTGGGACGCCTTATCGCGGTGATTTGCCCGTTTTGAACCTCTATTCCAAGAATCCGAAGGGTAGTTATACCTACGAAAAACACCGTTTGATGGTATATAACAACCAATATATTTATCAATGGCACAGCAATCGGCGCATCGTGCCGAGCGAAGGATTGACCGATTTACAGAAGAAACCCGTTGGTTATTTCGTTTTTCATAACGCAAAATGGTTGTTAGTTAATCAAAACCTGCCCGATTTGCAAGATTTGGACACCCAAACGCTGATTCCGATTGGGAAACATTTGGAACTGAAAAACAACCAACAAATCATGCTCTCCACCGAAGAAGGAGGCCGAATGATTGTGGTGCAAATTGTGAGTAATCAATGACAGATATAAAACATATATCATTCGACCTTTGGTTAACGCTCATTCGGTCTGAACCGACTTTTAAACGCCGCCGTGCCGACTTTTTTAAGCGACATTTTGACTTGAAAAATCACAGCGTCGAAGACATTGACGCCGTTTTTCGCTTTCAAGACCATGCTTTCAATCGGTTGAGCGAAATAACGGGTCGCAGTTGGCAAGCGGAGGAGATGTACGGTTTCGTGTTGCATCAATTAGGCGTGGATTTAGGCCCCCTCAGTATAAATGACTTGACGGCGATAAAAAAAGACTGTAATGCCCTTTTTTATCAATATCCACCACAATTTTTCGGACTTGAAACGAAAAAAAAATTAACAAAAATCGTTGATTGTCAACAATTTACACTTAATATTTCATCAAATACGGGTTTTATTGAAGGTACTATTTTAAGACCGATTTTAGAAGATTTAGGCATTTTATCGTATTTTCAATTCCATATTTTTTCGGATGAAATCGGTTATTCTAAACCATCGCCTCTGTTTTTTAACGCTGTTTTTGAGCAAATCCACGCGCTTTACAAGGGTCAAATTCAAAAAAATCAAGTCTTGCACGTAGGGGACAACGCCGAAAGTGATATTTTAGGTGGACAAAATTTCGGTTTTCAGACCTTACAAATTCATCATCAATCCAATGTAACAATGCACGATGTATGGGCATTGCTTAATAAAAAATAATAATGAGACAAACCACTACTTTCAGCGCACATACAATAAATGACGCACGTATAATTCCTTTTTCAGCAACGGATTATTCCCGTTTTAAGTTTGGTTCGCTGACCGCTGCGCGGGCTTTTGGGTATGAATTGGCGGATAAATTTATTAAAAATAAAATGCCTCAATTGATTCAAAACAATCAATTAAAACGCCCGTTAGTCGTCATTTCGAGTCCTTACAGTTTTATCACGACGGCAAGCGGCGTGATGGCTGAATTTTTCGTGGAACGCTTAAATCGGTACTTAGCGATGCACCATTTTTCGGTGGTTCAAACGGCTAAAATTCATCGAAATACGACCTATCGAGAGGATTATGGGGCTTTGAATGCCGAACAACGGTTGGCTTTGATTGAAAAAGACACGTTTCACATTGACGCTAAATTTTGTGAAAACAAGACCCTTTTGTTTTTGGATGACATCAAAATCACGGGTTCACATGAAAAAATTGTTACCCGCACCTTAGATACTGAGGGGGTCGTTTCTGATAGTTTTTTTCTTTACTTTGCGGCATTATCGAATCCGAAAATTGACCCAACTATTGAGAACTATCTGAACTATTTTGCGATAGATTCGCTTAATGGCGTACACGAATTGATACAAAGTGGTGATTTTAAGTTCAATACGCGGGTCGTTAAATACATATTGAACGCCGCACCGTCGGATTGCAAACCGTTTTTGATGCAACAATCTGATGGTTTTTTAAACAATTTTTTCAGTCATGCCATCGGCAATAGCTACCACGAAATAGACGCTTACCGCGAAAATTGCCTGTTTGCGGGCCGTTTAACCAACAATTTCAAAGTTCATATTTAAAAAATAAATCAAAATTATGGAGTCATTTATTCAAACAATTTCAGACTATTTTGCCCACATCCCGCAGGATTGGCAATGGCTTTTAGACAATCCTGAAAAAGGGGGCAGTGTTATTTTTAGCCTAATTATTTTAGAAAGCCTTTTGTCGGTGGACAATGCCGCCGTTTTAGCGACAATGGTCATGGATTTACCGAAGGAACAACGCGGAAAGGCCTTAAAATATGGCATTATTGGGGCGTATGTTTTTAGGGGTATCGCCTTGATTTTTGCCGCCGTTTTAATTCAATTTTGGCAATTAAAAATTATGGGCGGCCTATATTTATTGTACTTGGCCTTCGATTATTTTAGGTCGAAACAAACAGTTAGCGAGGAAGACGATACCATAAACAAGAAAGAAGCATGGTATTACAAGCTAACAGTCGGTTTTTTAGGCCAATTTTGGGCAACCGTAGCAGCGATTGAAGTGATGGACATGGCGTTTTCGATTGACAATGTGTTTGCAGCGGCAGCTTTGTCGAAGAACATTATTTTGATATGGATTGGCGTTTTTATCGGTATTTTAGCCATGCGTTTTGTCGCACAAGCCTTCGTAAAGTTGATGGAAAAATTTCCATTTTTGGAGAAAATTGCGTTTTATGTCATCGCTTTATTGGGTTTGAAACTCTGTGCAAGTGCTTTGCCGCACCTTGAAGCGACCAAAAATTGGGCCTTTTCGCACTGGTTAGAAGGCGAAACGTCGGATATGATTTTCTCAATCGTTACTGCTTCGATGTTTTTTCTTCCTGTCGCTACATCTTATTTTTTCAATTATCCGAAGAAAGAAGTGGAATAAAATTAAAATAATCACGTTCCAAACGTGCGCCGTTTTGTAAACGGTGCACGTTTTTTTTATGCCAAAATTTCATGAATTTTACCACTTTTGAGCCTCGATACTAGCCTTAGACATTAGGGCAAAAAGAAGAGTCTCCGAAATACTGAGGGGGTACTAAAATCAAAAAATTGAACATTAAATAGTTAAAAAAAAACCGCAAATCTTAATAAATGAACCAACATAAAGTTCGCAATCCACGCACAGGAAAAGACGATTACAGCTTTCCAATTTTAGACAACGCAACGGTCGAAAATAGGTGTAAACAATTGAGAATCAATCAATTGGAATGGCATAAAAACGGTATTGAACACCGCATCAGTGTCCTGCAACGTTGGAAAATAGTCCTTGAAAACCACCGCTCCGACATCATCGACGCTTTGACAATTGACACAGGCCGATATGCAGAAAGCGTCTTAGAAACTCAAATTTTATTTAATTCGATTGACCGTTGGTGCAACACGTCGCGGCTGTTCTTTGCGGAGCAAATTATCAAAAAATCGGCGATTCCGTTCATCGACATTCATCAAGAAGTCGTGCCGTATCGGCTTGTCGGCGTTATCAGCCCTTGGAATTTTCCTTTGTTATTGTCCATAATTGACACATTACCCGCACTTTTGGCAGGTTCGGCGGTGATGGTAAAACCAAGCGAAGTGACGCCCCGATTTATCGAACCGTTAGCCAAAAGCATTGCGGAAGTCCCTGAATTAGCGGCAATTTTTGGCTACATTGCAGGTGACGGGCAGCAAGGTGCGGCCTTGATTGCACACGCCGACATCGTGTGCTTCACGGGTAGCGTAGCAACGGGGCGTAAGGTCTATGCCGCCTGTGCCGAATTGTTCAAACCTTGCTTTTTGGAACTCGGTGGAAAGGATGCCGCCTTGGTGTTTAAAGGGGCTGATTTGGAACACGCCACGTCGTCTTTGTTGTGGGGAAGCACTGTTAATTGCGGTCATTCTTGCTTGTCAATTGAGAGAATTTACGTAGAAGAAAGTATTTTTGACGAATTTTTAGCAAAAATAACGGCAAAAGCCAACGCGCTAAAATTAGCCTACCCCTCAGTATCAGACGGTCAAATTGGCCCCGTTATCTCCGAAAAACAAGTTAAAATCATCGACGAACACTTGAAAGATGCTTTAGAGAAAGGGGCAATTTTGCATTCTGGCGCGGGGCATTGCGCCGAAAAAGGCGGTGGCATTTACTGTTTTCCGACCATTTTGACCAACGTCAACGACTCGATGAAAGTCTTGAACGAAGAAACTTTTGGCCCAATTATGCCCATTTCTTCCTTCAAAACCGAAGCCGAAGCCGTCGCTTTGGCGAATGGAACGGTCTTCGGTTTGAGTGCCGCCGTTTTTGCCGAAACTTGGGAAGCAGCCTACCGCGTCGGGCAACAATTAGAGGCGGGTGCTATCAGCATCAACGACGCGGCTTTGACGGCGATTATTCACGATGGCGAGAAAAATTCCTTCAAAATGTCAGGCATCGGTGGTACGCGTATGGGGCCGTCGGCGATAAAACGGTTCATGCGGCAAAAGGCGTTTTTGGTAAAAAAACAGCCTGTTGCGTCGCCGTGGTGGTTTTGATACCCCCTCAGTAAAATCGTTGAAAATTAGTAAAAATTGCTAGAAATCGTTAGAAAAAATCTTGTTTTAAAGCATAAAAGTCCTGCAGCATTGTTGCAAGGCTTTTATGCTTTATGGCGAAGTAATAACTACTTCAAATCGGTTTTTTTTTCTAATTCGTCTTGAATTTTAAGAACAAAATCCAGAGATACATCAAGTGCTTCTGCTATCATAACAATTGATAGCAAGCCATTTTTTAGCAAACGAATGGCAGAAGCTCGTGCTTTTTTACGTTCACCTCTTTCTTCACCTTTCTCGATACCTACTTCTCGACCTTCCTTGAAGCGAATATCTTTTGTTAAATCATATTTAATGGGCATTTCAGCGTCTTTTCTAGCGCGTTGCAGAATTAGATTTCTGTACTAATTCTTTTTGAATATTAAGTACAAAATCTATCGATACGTCTAAATATTCTGCGATGTTTTTAATGAGTACGCCCTGATTGAGCATACGAATGGCGGAAGCTCGCGCTTTTTTATCCTCACCTTTTTCTACACCTTCTTTGAAGCGTATGTCTTTTGTTAAATCATAAATTATTGGCATTTTTTGAACCTGTTTTTTAGTTTCAAGCTGCAATTTACGCAGTGCTGACAAAATTTCCAAATCGGTGACAAATTCTTGCAATTCATTCTGATTTTGAGCCTTCGCTTTCAGTTTTTCTAGAATTTGTTTAATGATTTTTGGGGCTTCTTTACGTTCATATTTGCACAAGATGGCCAAAATAACCTCGTGTGGGTCATCCGAATTAAGAAATAGTTCTACGTCTATTTCGTTCATAAGGAACGTGAAATAAATAAAAGCGTATTTTCATACGCACTGTTTTTCGCTGCGCGAAAAAGGCGTGCGGGAAAAAATCTATCGGAGGCAGCTTG
>JAYSRS010000431.1:0-11466 GCA_043720935.1 Saprospiraceae bacterium | reverse complement strand
TTGTTTTTTGAAAGAAAATCTACGATTTTCTTTCAAAAAACAAGCTGCCTCCGATAGATTTTCTCCACGCACGCCTTTTGCGCGTAGCGAAAAACAGTGCGTATTTTAAATTTGTACAGTAATATTCAATAAAAGTTAAATATTTTTCATAGAAAGAGGCATAGTCCGACGCTTTTTCCGAAGGCAAAACAATTGTCGTCGGCTTCAAAATCTTGGTTGTTTCCAACAAATCGGCGCACAAACCCACTGCTCTCATGGCCATCATTATTGCCCCCAAACTGCCGCCGTCCTCTCCCACCCGCGTATGTACGGGTTTCTGCGTAATGTCCGCGAGCATTTGCACCCAAAAGGGCGATTGCACGAAACCACCATCGGCAAAAATAGCCGAACTTGGCGATAATTCTTGCTCAATCGCCACGTGAATGTGTTGTAGATTGAATAAAATTCCTTCAAGTGTTGCGCGAACAAAATGCGCTTGCGTATGCTCAAAACCGACATTGACGAACGAACCACGTACATTTGCATCCCAAATTAATGCCCGTTCACCAAGAATAAAAGGGATAAAAATCAAGCCTTCACTGCCGATTTCGACGTTTTTTGCTGATTCCATTAAGCTATTGACCTCCTTTTGCAGCACTTTTTTGGACAGCCATTCTAAGGCAATCCCGCCGTTATTTGTTGCACCGCCAACAACAAAATGCGCTTCATCAAGCCGATACGTGAACAATTTTGACGGTTTTTGGGCATTTATACTGAGGGGCCTCTTTTTTGACATTCGACGCACCGCACCGCTTGTTCCTATTGTTATTGTCGTCAAATTTTCAGTCATTCCTCCCGCCGCAAGGCTCGATAAAGTGCCGTCAGATGCACCAATGACAAAAGGTACATTTTCCCATTCGGGTAAAAAAGTGTTAAATTTTAGATGCTCAATGTGATATGGCGAAACGATTTTGGATAGTTTATTTTCGTTGATTTTGGCCAATTCTAAAGACGGTTCAAACCATTCACACGTCTCTATTTGCATCAATCCCGTTGCAGAAGCGATAGATATATCAATAATTTTTCTACCGAATAATTTAAAGCAAATGAACTCTTTAATGCTACAAAACCAATCCGTTTCGTTAAAAATCGTGGGTTGGTTTTCGCGCAGCCATAGCAGTTTCAGTAGAGGTGATAATGGATGAATCGGCGTTCCTGTCGCTCTGAAAATCGCTTGACCAATGTTCGTTTCTTTTAATATTTCCGCTTGTTTTTCGGCGCGATTATCTGCCCAAATTAAGGCATTTGTCAAGGGTTTTCCTTGTTTATCAACAGCGATAATGCTGTGCATCGCCGCACTAAATGCTACGGCAAGCGGCTTTTCGGGCAATTGTTCGGCCACCGTTTTTAAGACATTCTGAATCAATAACCACAAGGCTTCGGGGCTTTGCTCCGCAAAGTTTTTTTCAGAATGCAACGTCTCAACGAGTACACTCGTTTTGAAAACAACATCGCCTAATGTATTGACAACCAAGGCTTTAATATTGGTTGTGCCGATGTCGATACCAACAAGATGGGGCATTTTCATACGTTTTAGTGGTGCTTTATTTAACAATTCTTGGCTAAAAGGCGCAATATACTGAGGGGAGTCTTTCTTTTCGGCTTATTATCTAAAATCTAGTTTCCTGTAACTTTATAAATCTCATTTTCTTTCAAATTTTTGTAAAAACGCGTCGTCATTGCGAGGAGGCACGACGAAGCAATCTTTAAGTTTTCGCAGACTTTTTGATTAAAAATAAACGTTTTTTGATTGGAAATAAACATTTTTCGATTGAAATCGTGCTAAAAACCAAGAGATTGCTTCATCGTGCCTCCTCGCAATGACGACGTTCTTTTATTGAAATTAGAAGTAAATTGAGATTTCCAAAGCTATCAGTAGTTTGTTTTTTAGAATTAAAATCTAGTTTTGTCTCCAAATTAAAAAACTAGGCGCTGGTTTTTGCCCTAACTAATTGATAATCACCTATTTCCGAAATTTTAAATTCTTAATTCTTAATTTTTAATTCACTCAAATGGTCGCTACTCAACCCGTATTCGCGCTTTCAGAACGCCAAATGACGCGTTTGTCAGACTTCAATAACAGCCTAAAAATGAACCTTTGGCTGTTCTACAAACTTCCTGCGGCTTGGTTTATGGGCGTCCGCGTCAAAAAAATCACGGCTGAACGCGGCGAAGTGACGCTGCCTTACGGTTGGCGCAGCCAAAATCCGTTCAATTCTATCTATTTTGCAGCACAAGCGGCGGCGGCTGAATTTTCTACAGGCGCACTAGCCACGCTTGCCTTGGAAGGGCGCGGTAAAATCTCGATGTTGGTTAGTCGGGTTGAAATGGATTTTACTAAAAAAGCAAATAGTAAAGTCACTTTCACGTGTACGCAAGGCGCGGAAGTATTTGAAGTCGTTGAGCGCGCCATTCAAACGAAAGAACCACAGACAATTACGATGGTGTCATACGGTGTTCAAGCGACGGGCGAATTGGTGTCAACGACTAGAATAACGTGGAGTTTTAAAGCAAAATAACATCATTTGGCACACAGAAAAATAAAAGCGGCTTTTCACACAGAGTTCGCAGAGGCCACAGAGTATTGAGTATTGATAATCAAGTATAACAACCATACTCTGTGTCCTCTGTAAACTCTGTGTGAAAAACATACTTTGCGTGTGTCCTTCCATATCATTCAAAAAAAGAAACTTATGCACCCTTGGCACGACATTTTCGCCCACAAAGACACCCCCTCAGTATGCCACGCCGTTGTAGAAATTCCGAAAGGCAGCCGCGCAAAATACGAAATTGACAAACCGACGGGCTTGATTCGTCTCGACCGCGTGTTGCGGGGTTCGATGGTATATCCGTTGCATTATGGCATCATTCCGCAAACGCTTTTCGACGACGGCGACCCGCTTGATGTGATGATTATCACACAAGTAACTGTCGTGCCGTTGACGTTAATAAATGCCCGAATCATCGGCGTCATGCGAATGATTGACCAAGGTATCCCCGACGACAAGATTCTTGCTGTTGCCGAAGGCGACCCCTCAGTATCTGGCATTTATGACATCGGCGACGTGCCTGAATCATTGAGGTTGGAATTGAAAGATTTTTTTGAAAACTATACGGTTTTGGAAGGAAAATCGGTGCAAGTCCCCGAGTTTTTGGACAAAGCATCAGCGTTTGCGAAAATCGAATACGCGCGAAAATTGTATGACCAAAAATTCAAATAATTGGTCAAGTCCGAAGACGATAAGATTAGGTAAAATTTCTATGAACAAGGCTATTTTATCAAGGTCTAAATTTTTGAAAAAGCGGCGACCCGATGACCATTCTACTTTTGCGGCGGCTACATCTGATGCTAAATTATAGCTCAAAAAAGCCGTCGCACCGAGCCAAAAGAACTTCCAAATTTGTTCGGGCAAATAATCCCACAATTTAGAATAACGGCTAATATCTGACAAAATGCCGCCCGTCAAGGTGTCATTGAAGACAAAAACGAGGTTTAATACCCCAAAAAATATCAAAAATGCGCCTGACCAAAGGGATTGCGTGAGGATAAAAAAGCCCAATAATGCCAAATACATCACCACAATTGGCATTGGTAAAATCTCTGAATCGTCGAATAGCCGTGTTACGAAAAACATCAAAAATCCCATTAAAATCAGCACGGGGCTTAATTGCCTATCACCGTTTTTGCCCAACCAAACAAAGACCCACGCGGCCCCAAAAGAGAATAAGTTTCCACCTAAAACGGTCAACCACGCCGACCCGCCTTTCGTACAAGCGTATAGATATGGTGAATCTTCTGTTAATGTATAACCCATTGATTGTCCACCAGATATGAACGCACCCGCCGAATGACCCAACTCATGTAGAATTGTAGCAAAGGTACTGAGGGGCTCAATTATCGCCGCGTCGAACTTGCCGAGTAGCATATAAATAACCGCAATTGTGGCAACACGTATAAGCAGGAGAAACTTCAAAAGTTGAAAGTGATAAGTTGAAAGTGATAAGTTGAAAGTGATATACCGTAGTGAAAGTGGTTTTCGGATTTCTTTTTCTTGTTTCAATTGCCTCCATCTTTAGATGGAGGATGGTGAAATAATTCCATCGGCTTTAGCCACATTCAGCGAAAATTTGGCTAAGGCCGAGAGACTTGCTCATTTTATACCCACCATCTGAAGATGGTGGCAATGAATACAAATCCGAATACCACTTTCACTTATCACTTCCAACTTTTCACTTAATTAAGCAGGATTCGGTACGTAGCGCAAATACGGTTTTTTAATGTCCGCTTCGACGCCATATTTTGCTTCAATATCCGCCGTCGGGATGTTCAACGTGACAATCACATCGTCACCGACTTTCCAATCGGCAGGTGTAGCCACCGAATGTTTGGCCGTCAATTGCAACGAGTCCACGCAACGCAAAATCTCCACGAAATTACGACCTGTAGAAGCAGGATACGTCAATGTCAATTTGATTTTTTTATCCGCACCGATGATAAAGACCGAGCGAACGGTCGCTTTTTCCGACGCATTTGGGTGAATCATGTCGTATAATTCAGCGACAACCTTGTTTTCGTCAGCAATAATTGGAAAATTCATTGTCACGCCGTTCACTTCCTCAATGTCTGGAATCCAACGGTTGTGGCTGTCCACGTCGTCAACGGAGACTGCTATTACTTTGACGTTTCTTTTAGCAAATTCGCCCTTCAACAAAGCCGTTTTGCCTAGTTCCGTCGTACAAACGGGTGTAAAATCGGCAGGATGCGAGAACAATAAGCCCCACGATTCGCCAAGCCATTGGTGAAAATCAATCGTTCCTTGTGTGGTGTTAGCGGTGAAATTGGGCGCGATGTCCCCAAGTCTTAGTCCCATAAAATAAATAAATTTAATGATGTAATTGATAAAAATTGATTTAAAAAGCGCAAGATACTGAGGGGTGTGTTTTTTTTAGTTAATTTATTTTAAAAAATTACGATGGGCAAATTATCTTATTTTTTATAAACCACAAAATATTGATTGTCAATATTAACAGGCTTAAAACCAATTGACAACAACGAATCCCGATGCACTGAATCACATTCCGTTTTACGCGTCAAAAAATAATCCGTCGGCGTATATTTTCGCAATTCAAAACGGCAGAAACGTTGCAAATTGACGTGAAAAACAAAGTTGTCCATCATTTCAGAACAGACGCCAACTTTGGCATCTTGTGGAATAACTTTTTTTAAATACTCAACATCGCTCAACAGCAATTTATCACGGTCGAAATTGCCCATAATGACGGCAGAATAAATCAGACTGACCGTCAAACCCAACCATGAAAAGTATTTGAATCGAAGGGAAAAACGTTCAAACATAGCCAAATTGACCAATCTTTCAAAGAAAGGCAGGGCAAAAAAGGCGGCTGAAAAAGCAAACATTGGCAAACCGGGAATCAAATAAATGCCGCTTTGTTTGGTGCTAATCATAATCGGTAAAGTCGCGGAAAAGCCTAAAAATAAAAAAAATAAGCCTAAATTGATGTAGGATTTAGGAATATCTATGCGTATTCTCTTAGCTTTTAACGCGACGTAGAAGATTAAAAACACAATCAAAACGGGCAATAATTCGATAAACAAAGTCTCTAAAATCTCCAAATGTTGCCAACCACTGAGCTTCATATCGTCTCGACTGCCAACGATAACAGCGCGTAAACGTTGTTCCCAATAAATACCAAAATACGTTTTTGCGGCGGGACTAACATACAAAAAACCAATGAAAAGTAGGCTGCTTACTGCCGTTAAAACAAGGGTATAAATGATGGCTTTTTTAAACGAAATACCCTTCGTAAAAAACGCCCATAAAACGGGCATTGCCAACGGATATAGCGCAACGGGGCCTTTGGTCAGAATGCCTAAAAAAAGGCAAAAACCCGCCGCTAATAGTGATGAATGAGGAGTGATGAATGATGAATTTTGGGTGGATACTGAGGGGGTGTTAACGTCGGCGTTTTTCGCTTCCGAAAGCATTGCTTTAAAAATAAACCAAATAGATAATAAGCAGAATGTCAATAGATTATTGTCCATTAAGTTGTTTGGATTGCCCCATAAAACGCGGGGCATCAAGTACCAAAAGACCAGTACCAAACAGCCTAAACCCATTAAACTAACGCGTTTTTTTTGCTCAAACAGTTGCCAAATTTTGAGCATTAGCCAACAATTTAGTACGAGTAAAATGAGTGAATAGACCTTTTCAACCCACCAATAATCACCCATAATTTGGAAGAAAAAAGACTGCATCCACAGCATCAACGGCGGGTTTTCGTAGTAAATCGGCTGCACATTGTCGAGCCAATAACTGCTTGAAAAAAAGGGTTGCCAGAGGCTGCCTTTTCCAATCGCCATGTTGCGCGATATAGAAGAATAGAGTAATCCGTCCCCAAAAAGCCCTTGCACGACGAGACGCGGGAGGAACATCGCAACGATGTAGAACAAAGCGAAATATTTAAAGGCAAGGGTTTTTGATGTATCGTAAATTTTTGACATTTTGATAGGCCATCTTAGGACGCTTCCTTCTAGCGTCCTAAGATTTTTATGTTGACCAAAATCTTAGGACGCTAGAAGGAAGCGTCCTAAGATTATTTTTAGACCCCTCAGTATTTGAAGCATAAAAGGAGGTAAAATGGAGAGAAAAGAATTGAAATCTGAAATCTGAAATCTGAAATCTGAAATTTGAAATCCCCTTAAAACGCATTCAACGCTTGATTTAAGTCTTCAATCAACCAATCCGCATCCTCTAAACCGATGTACAAACGGGCAAAACCAAACGGGACGGGCGGATTCGGACGCCCTTCGATACCATACAACGCGACTGTTGGGAAAATCAACGACTCGTGGCCGCCCCAACTAACGGCAAAAGTGAAACGTTTTAAAGCATAAAAAAAGGCTTCGGCTTCTTCGATTGTTGCCGCCGTCGTCTCGATTGACAGCAAACCGCCGTTGCCTGACATTTGCTTTTTTGCAATGTCTAACTGTGGATTGTCTGCTGAAAAAGTATATAAAACACGCTTGATTTTAGGATGATTGGCCAAAAAAGCGGCTACTTTTCTAGCCGATTCGTCGGTTCGGTGCATCCGCAATTCTAAAGTGCGGAGGCCGCGAATCATCAAATTGGCATCGTGCGGACTCATAATAGCCCCCAAAGTCATGTATTCCGTTGCAAAAATCTGTTCAATCATTTGTCGTTTACTACAAATCACGCCGCCTACAACATCGGAATGTCCATTGAGATATTTGGTCGCCGAATGAATCACAATGTCAATCCCGTGTTTAATCGGCTGCTGAAAAATGGGCGAACAATGCGAATTATCGATGATAGACACCAAATGATGTCGTTGACAAATCGCCGCACACGCCGCCAAATCCTGTAAACCAAACGTCAATGTATTCGGGCTTTCGAGATACAAAACGCGGGTATTTGGCCGAATCGCCGCTTCAATTGCCGCTAAATCCGAGCCGTCCACAAACGTTGTTTCGACGCCAAAACGCGGTAAAAAACGCGTTAACAACACCGTTGTCCACGAATAAGGGGCTTGAACGCACACGATGTGGTCACCCGCCTTGACATTCGCAATCACTGCCGCCGACACTGCCGCCGAGCCGCTCGACAAGACAAGGGCATCTTCTGCCCCTTCGAGTGCCGCGACTTTTTGCCGCAAAATATTGACCGTCGGATTGTTGCCCCGTGTATAAATGTGGTTGTCTATTTCGTTCGGAAAAATCTGACGAAAGGTCGTTAAATCCGTAAACGCAAAATTGGAGGACTGAATAACGGGTGGCGAGATGGCGTTAAAATAATTCTCGCGGTCTTCGGCGAGGTGAAAAAGAATGTCTGACAGGTGCATGAAGTAGATTTTAAATTTAAGATTTTGAATTTCAACAATGATGGAAAGCGCAAATCTAAATGGTTTGAATTAGGATTAGTAAGATTTTAGTAAGTTAGAATTAGGATTAATAGGATTTTAGTAGGATTTAATAAGATTTTAGACAACGTTAGACGTACTAATGCACCTAGCGTTGTCTAAAATCCTATTAATCCTAATTCTAATTCTAAAAGTAACAAATAAGCCGCACCAACGATAATGATGTATAAAACACCCCCTCAGTAAAAATCACATTTAGAAAAAAAAAGGCACGATAAACCCTAACTATTGGGTGTTTTTATACCTTGCAGCCTATCATTCATATCAATAAATTAATCGTTCGCTAAATTATTCTAAATTATTTAAAATCAAATTCTTATGAATTTTAAAGAAGCCTACAAAAGTGTTACCTTTTGGATATTTGTTGCCCTCTTTGCGGGTATTGCCGTCGGTATTGCCGCACCTGAAGTGGCCAAAGAAATGGATATTTTCAGTAAAATCTTTCTGAAACTCATCAAAACCATCGTTGCACCTTTGCTTTTATCCACCCTCGTTATTGGTATTGCGGGCCATGCGGATATGAAACAAGTGGGCCGCATGGGTTGGAAATCACTCTTATATTTTGAAGTGGCCACAACAATTGCCTTGGCTTTTGGCTTGATTGCGGCCAATACAATCCGTCCAGGTGATGGTATTGATTTGAGTTCTGTTACCAAAGATACAGCTATTAGCGTCGTCAAACAGGATTGGAAAGACATTATTCTGCACATTTTTCCCGAAAATATAGCCAAATCCATTGCCGAAGGGCAAGTTCTGCAAGTTGTGGTGTTCAGTATTTTCTTCGCCATCGGTTTGTCAATGGTGACGAATCAAAAGCACAAAGGCACGATGCTTTCCGCCATGGAAAGTCTGGCCGAAGTCATGTTTAAATTCACAAAAATCGTGATGTATTTTGCCCCGATGGGCGTTTTTGGCGCAATGGCTTTCGCGGTTGGTAAAATGGGTCCAGATGTCTTGTATTCATTGGCAAAACTGCTTGGAACGGTCTATGTGTCGCTCATTGCGTTTGTCCTTTTGGTGTTGTTGCCCGTTGCTTTGTTCTTCAAAATTAAAATTGGCAAGTTCCTAAAAGCGGTGGCCGAACCCGTGACAATTGCCTTTGGTACGGCAAGTTCGGAGGCCGCACTTGCCCCTGCGATGCAAAATCTTGAAGCCTACGGTGTGCCTCGGAAGTTCGTGTCCTTCGTTTTACCGACGGGTATGTCTTTCAATTTGGATGGTTCGACTTTGTATTTATCGGCGGCGGCCATTTTTGTGGCCCAAGCACAAGGCGTTGAATTGAGCATCGGACAACAATTAATTATGATGTTGACCCTCATGTTGACTTCAAAAGGCGTTGCAGGTGTTGCACGCGCAAGTTTGGTAATTTTGATGGGTACGATTGCCACTTTTGGCTTGTCGGACACCCCGATTTACATCATTTTGGCCGTTGACGTATTGATGGACATGGCCCGCACATCGGTCAATATGCTAGGCAATTGCTTGGCAACGGTCGTTGTGGCGAAGTGGGAAGGCGAATTTGAAGACTAATATAACAGTGTTGAAGGTCGGATTTCAAATTTCGATGACTTAACAAGCTTTTCATTGCCCCCCTCAGTATTTTTTTGTTTTTTTCAAAATTAAAGCCTTGCAACATTCGTTGCAAGGCTTTAATTTTAAGTTCTTTGACAATGCTAGCGAAGTTGCAAACATTTACGAAATCTTTAAGATTTCGTAAATGTGCGCTGTAATTCCGCTGTTAAGTAGGTAGTCATAAATAAACGCTACTTAATAACCATTTACGACCTTTCTATTTCTCCTTTTTTCGCTTTTGGGCTTTACGCGGCTCTGTAAAATCAACTTCTAAATCGTAGCGAACATGGTAAGTTATCAAAGTTACGCCGTCAATCACGGCTTCGCCTTCTAAAATCTTCGGATTGGTCACTTGTTTATCCACAAAAACCAAGTAAATGCCTTTGTCTAAACCAAGACTTTTGATGTAGTAAGCCAGTTGTGTTTTACCATCTGAATACTGCGTGATATTATGAAATATTTTAGCTTCAATGACCCATTCATTGTTTAAAATATTGACAATCAAATCACTACGTCCCAAGGCTACGTGTGGTTCTAAATAGCTTTTACCTTTGAAAACTTCTAAAAATGATTGAATAAACGTCTCAAAACTGTACATCAACGCCGCTTCCCGCAAGCCTTTCGGATTGCCGTCTTCGTCGTTTTCGATAAAATACCGAAAACCGCGTTTTAGGGCATAAGCTTGGTATTCACGAATAATTTTATCCGTATCCAACCGATTATCGGCAGCTAAATAATTTTCAAGCCAAATATTGGATTGAATCGTTTTGGCTTCTCCGTTTAGTCTTGGATAAAAATATTTTTGCAAACGCTTTTTGTAAAGCGGCACCCAAAATGAGATATTGCCTTCGGCATTTTTTTGGATTAAACCATTGACGAAGAAAAAACGGTGTTCTTCTTTATCAATATCAAAATGCACTTTTTTGTCCAAAAACAACAGTTCTTCTAGAAATTTTTGATGTTTTTTTGCCTTATTTATCACATTAGCCACATTTTTATCTAAGGCTTCATATAAATACCAATCCTCAATTCTTAGATAATTTAAATAATCAATCAACGGTTTATCCGCATATTCCTCCAACAACCGACCCGCGAAACCATTGACAAGCCCAGGTTGACCTGCCGTTATGGCGTATATTTTTTCTTTTACTGAGGGGTCGAACAACTGCCCCATTTCCGTTTCGTGCTGCTCTAATAAATCAAAAACTTCCTGTTTTGAAAAATAATCAAGCGGTAAACTATCCGAGATATTAAATGGACTGGCATTGTCTTGAACAACGCCCGTGATGTTACTCACACCAACAAAAATGACGGATTTTAAGCCATGCGTCTCGCGGGAATGATAGGCATTGCGGATGGTGTGAAGAAATTTTCCAAAGTATTCAGGATTGATACCTTCCACTTCATCAATGATTAAAACCATTTTTTTATCATTCACTTGCTCTACTTTATAAAAAACCTGCGTCAGTGACAAGCCTTTCAAATCCAAACCCCACGCCTTCTCCAAGCCAGGTACCAGGCGTTCCATGAACACTTCGAGGCTATCGGTTTGATAATTTTCAAAATTCAAATGACAAACCAAATAATCTTCTTTTTGCAAAGCGGTTGCTAAAAAGCGAAAATAAGTGCTTTTCCCTGCTTGACGCGGTGCCCAAATTGTGAAATAACGCTCGTTATAAACCTTTTTTTTACCTTTCTCTATCAATTTAGGGCGCATCAATGTATAATGCTTTGCGGGAATATTAGGGCCAGATGTATTGAATATACGCATTTTTCTATAAATTTTAAGGGCAAAAATACCCTTTTTTTACAATTTTACGGAATTATCGGTTTTATGTCGCAAACCAATTTTTAAGTAAAAAATGGTGTTTTTGCGGCAAAAGATTTAGGAAATTT